>CAMCIX010000125.1 GCA_945875045.1 uncultured Clostridia bacterium
GGCATAGTATCCAGCAAAACGACTTCATTATCAGTAGCTGAGGAATTGTTGTTATGGTAGATGACATAATCGATCTCGCCGTCAGGCTCTACCAGATTCTGTTTGCTGTATTTGCCGTAGGAGCTGGCTGCACCGCGCACTACGGTAATACCTTTTTCGTCATAATTGCCGTTTTCGGCGGAAGGCTGTCTCAGGTCTCCTTCAGCTGAGATACGCACCTTGTTCAGAAGAGGGGTAGTGTCTATCGGCACATCCTTGCTTGGATCACTTTGGTCTCCTATATCTGCAGAGTAATAAATCGTAGGCATTGTACTGCCGACACCAACATCTTTGATAATCCAGATTATAGTCTGTGTTCCGTCTTCGTTATTTTTAATCTTGTCTGGTTCTGTAAGCGTACCGCTCGTAATTGTGCCCTGAGTTCCGCCGTTAGTTGAGGATTGGGCATATTCTCCGCCAAAAAAGGAAGAGCCCGGCCTATACTTCAAATATTTAGGCAGTGTGTCCACAATTGTGACGGTAGTCGTTAGCCCCGCCATTCCTACTTGTTCGGATGGGATTGACGGCTTTAATTTGAAGTCCACAACCCTCTGGTTAGAGTCCAGGTTGAATGTTGTTTTCGTGCCTCCACTATCCTTCTGCATAAGCGTCTTGGTTATATTGGTTTCGACGCTGACAACCAGCAGTGTATCTCCCCATTGCGCCCACTCGGAATTGTGACCGCCGCTCGGTCCGCTTCCGTCAGCGGCATATGTTTGCTTTTCATACCAAGCAGAGCCTTTAATATTCGCACTAATATAATGATTGCTCGGGAAATCGTTCAATTTTGTTTCGTGGTTCGTCCAATCCGGGATCGTATTAAAAATCGTCTCATTTGTGACTGCCTCAGAGTACCTTTTATCGTTTTCAAACATAGACTTAGTCCAGACTCGGGAGGTAGACGCCAGCATATAGGTTTTACCCACCCGAGACATATCGTCACTGAGCTTCATACCGACAGTACCGGCAAAGTATAAGTCCATATCTTTTTCTATACCCGGGCCTTTAAAGCAATAAAGAATACCGACGCACAGATATCCCGGCGGTATATCATTAACGGTATCATAAAATAGCAAATTATCCTCATAGGTGTGCTGTAGCTCTTCATCACTTTTCCAATCGCTTCCGTCTTCTTTGGTGGCATACAGCACTTCCATAGTAATTCCTTTACCTTGGATATCCCAACTAAGGAGCATTTTCTCTTCCCCGGTAGGTTTAAAGGCACTGCCATAGAATTTGGTCAGGTTCGTGCCCCAATAGAGAAGATTGTCCGTTTCCGTTTTCGCGGAGTAGCTAAAGCCGCCGTAGAAATAGAGCTCTGTTCCCGGGAATGCAATGTCCAGTCCGTTAAATTGGCTATCAGTTCCAACACCCTTAATAAAGTTTGCGTCGCCCGAATAGGCAACACGGTTTTGAATAGCACCGGATAATCCCAAAGCAACTGTTTGGGTTAATATGTCGTCGTTGCGTATTATCTGTTTATCATTGGTTCCTTTTGGATCATTGAAATCCGTGCCGCCGAGCGAGGTTGCTTTCATATTTATTGCTTTTATAGTAGTTGTAAAATGGCCTTGTCCATGATCTTTGACAATATCGAAATCAGGTTCCTGATTTTCGCCGGTTTCACCGATTTTGTTATAAGGCTGCACAATCCATAGCTCTCCTGCGGAAAAGCATCCGATTCCCAAAGCCTCGCCGTAAGCGCCCATTACTCCATCGCCGTTTTTAAGCGGCATATTGTCCACATCAATATCATAATCTTTTACCGTAATACTGACGGTATTACCTCTCTGTACGGCGCTCCAATTGCCTCCGTCGTAACAAGAATTATTACCCGAACCTTTATTCCAAGGTGCTAAAGCCTGAGCGCCATAACTATCTAAAATTATACGGTCATCCGCATTTGTTTCACCGTAGCCTGTCGGACTGTTGGCGTCACAGCTCCACAGGAGAGGCTTATAATAGTTGTTTACATCTACAGTATCGCCCGAACTATATGGACTTGACGGATTTGGGGCGTCAATTGTATATTTCGAATCAAGCACTATATCGAAAGTGATAGGAGTTCCATTAGGAAGCTCTATGCCCTTAAAGCCCTTGCTCGAATTATCGTTATAGATCTGAAGTGTTATGCCCATTTTGATTGCACGGCCGACAACACTTCCTTCCATATATCCGTCTCCATATCTTTGTGCTATCTCATTTCCCGAATTAAAGTTAAAGGTAGCTTTATAGGAAGAGTCGCCTTTGAGTTGAATATTATATTTAGGTGCGGCGGATACAGTGATTTTTTCTGCCGTTACTGTTTTCTTTTCAATAGTTTTATGGTTCGTACACTCGGCCCAATCTAACTCAGGCATTGCTGTCTTGGCATCAGCGCCTTGTATAGATGATGAATTGGGTATAATGTAACTTTTTGTTGTCGTTGCCGTTACATCTATTCCTGCGCAGAAACGCGTTTCTTTACTACATTCAACCGCCCAACAACCGGTAATCTGCGTTGACCCGCTCCACTCTCTGCAACCGCTTATCGCACCGTTAGCGTTAGTTTCGATTACAGCGCAATTAGAAAACGTAGCTGTATTTCCCCTTTCAACACAACCGGTAATTCCGCCGCTGTTAGCCCCCCAATTTGCAGTTCCTGCCAACTGCGAGTTTATTATCATAACATTTGATACGGTTATATCGTGAACTTTATCGAACAATGTTCCAACCCATGAATCATCAGAACCAGAAACATAGACATTTACAAATCTAACATTTGTAATAACCGCACCGTCGAGGGCCACATTTATAAACCCGTTACCTTTAATATACAGATTGCTTATTGTATATCCGTTACCGTTGAAATTACCCTCGAAACCCACAGAAGGTGTATTCCATAAATTATATCCGTTTGTATTATCTGCATCGGGTGACCATTCGCCGGTCTTATTAAAAACGATGTCGTTTTTCAGAACATAGTAAGCAGGTCCATTCTCATTTTTACCGCCGTCATTAACCATTTTGTAAAGCTGGTCTGCAGTTGCGATTTGATAAGGATCTGCCTTTGTGCCGCTGCCGCCGGGCGAAGCATATGACCCTTTATAGGAAAACAATGTATCGGAATATGTGGGATAGTTATTACCATCGCCGACAACCCATACGCCATCCCATTTACTGTGCTCCATAGCTGCGCTGATAATCGGCGCGAAGGTATCGCGATTTTTCATTGATTTGACTTTTATCGTAAGATTTTCCGTAAAGTCTCCGGGTACTACAGATTTGTTGGCGTCTGTCGTACTATAGTGCTTATAGCAAGTCAAAACTTGACATTGAGTTGCCACATTGTTAATTTTTCTTATTTCATTAGTCAACTTCGGTTCGTAACCGGTAGTCTGATCCATCCAACCCATAGACGATTGAACAAATTCAGCTTGTTCCGAAGTAAGAGGCAAGACAAATTCCAGCTTTACCCTGGCGTCGGTGTATCTATCATCTTTATTATAGGGCGACATATCGACTTTAAACCTATAAGTAACGGTATCAAACGTACGGACGATCTTGTTATTCGAACCGGAATCGTTGCCCGGGGCATCATTTTCGTCAAAGCCTTCGACCCCGTCGGAATATTCTACGACGCTGATACTTCTGACATAGGCGTCGTCACCTTCCAGCGCTTTACTCTCCTGTGTGACGGCAGGCAGAATAAGAGCATATGTAGTACAAAAGACCACAACTGCCGCCAAAAAGGACATAACCCTATACCACAGCTTTTTCATTTGGCGCGCTTTTGTATATTTCTCTACGCCTCGCTGAGTATCTCTCTCCATATTCCGGCCACAACCCTTCACTTTCTAACATTCGAAATATATATTCCCATTGGAATCAATATCTGTACCTTGCAATGATCGAAAACAAGACCTTTAACAATTTGATTTGTTATCTGCCGTTATTTGCCTAAATAATCTTACAATAATTATTTGAGCTTAAACACAGCCGTAACCGACTGATTTTCACGGTCGTTTACAAAATGCCAGCCTATATTCATAAGGTAATCGCCGCCGAAGCGCTTATCGCTGCCGTCAAGAGTGTAAACCGCTGTTTCGTCCAGTCCCTCAAGCAGGATATATTCATCGGGCGCGTAGGCGGTCGCCCTACTGCTGTTAAGGGTGAGTATCACGGTGCTTTTATCCTCCGAAATAAACTCGATAGCGCAAACATCGCTGTCAAAGGGGGATTTTAAGCGGTAGCAGTCTCCCTTGTGGAATACCTCGCCTAATTCGCGGTAGGTCTTTATCGCCTTTTCGGCGGTTTTAAGCTCCTCCTCGGTGCATTTGTTAAGGTCAAGTTCAAAGCCGAACTGTCCCGCCAAGGCTACGTTACAGCGCATTTCAAAGCTTGTGATTCTTCCCACCTGATGGTTAGGCACAGCCGAAACGTGCGCACCCATTGTACTGAACGGGTAAACAATGCTTGTGCCGTACTGGATTTTAAGCCGCTCCACCGCGTCGCTGTCGTCGCTCGTCCAGGTCTGGGGCATATAGTAAAGCATACCCGCGTCGAATCTCGAACCGCCGCTCGCGCAGCTTTCAAAAAGGATATTCGGGAAACGCTGTGTTATTGTTTCAAGCACCCTGTAAAGCCCTAAAATATAGCGGTGCATTACCTCGCCCTGACGCGCCCCGTCTAAGAGTGCGGAGCCGGGCGCGGACATATAGCGGTTCATATCCCACTTAACGTATTCGATATTCGCGCGGCTTAAAATTCCGCTTAGAGTATCTATTATATAATCGCATACGTCCTCTCTCGAAAGGTCGAGGGTGTACTGATTTCTCACCTGATAGGACTCTCTGCCCTCTGTATGTATAATCCAGTTGGGGTGATTCTTAATAAGCTCCGTTCCGGGGTTTACCATTTCAGGCTCAAACCAAAGCCCAAAATGCATACCGAGGGCGTTTATGCGCTTTGCAAGACCCTCTAAGCCGTTCGGCAGTCGGTCGCGGTTTTCGTACCAGTCACCGAGACCGCAGCTATCATTAATGCGGGAACTAAACCAGCCGTCGTCAAGCACCATTGTGTCAATTCCGATTTTTGCGGCTTTCTCGGCGATTGCGACTATCTTATCCTCGTCAAAATCAAAGTAGGTGGCTTCCCAGTTATTTATAAGCACAAAGCGCTCTGTATCTCTGTATTTGCCCCTGCAAAGGCGAGTGCGGTAGAGCTTGTGGTAAATGCGCGACATCTCACCCAAGCCGTTTGCGGAATAAACCAGCACCGCCTCGGGGGTTTGGAAGCTCTCGCCCTTTTCCAAAACAAACTGAAAATTAGTCGGATTAATTCCTATGTAAGCGCGGGTACCGTTATATGTGTTTTTCTCCGCTCCCGCTGTAAAGTTACCGCTGTAAACAAGGTTGAAGCCGTAAACATTGCCGTGGTTTTCGGTTGCGTTTTTATCGCAAAGAGCAATAAAAGGATTGTGCATCGCAC
>CAMCIX010000126.1 GCA_945875045.1 uncultured Clostridia bacterium
AAATGAAAAGAGGGACGAAATGAGCGGAAAGTCAGGAAACGATTACAACGCGATAACGCCGGAAATATTGAAATATTCCGATTACTGCACAGGCAACTGCCGCATTGAGCCGCAGCTTTATATCGAACACAAGGTTAACAGAGGACTGCGCGATTTAAACGGCAAGGGCGTGCTTACGGGTCTTACCGAAATATCGGAGATTATCTCCAAAAAGGAGGTTGACGGCGAGGAGGTTCCCTGCCCGGGCAAGCTGTATTACAGGGGCTATGACGTTGAAAGTCTGGTCGAGGGCTTTATAAGGGATAATCACTTCGGCTTTGAGGAAATAACCTATCTACTTTTGTTCGGAAGACTGCCGAACGAGGCTGAGCTTACCGAGTTTAAGGGCGTTCTTTCGTCCTACCGCACCCTGCCGGGGTCTTTTGTGCGGGACATAATTATGAAAGCGCCGTCGTCGGATATGATGAACTCGCTCGCAAGGAGCGTTTTGACCCTTTACTCCTACGACGAAAAGGCCGATCAAACCGACATTCCGAATGTTCTGCGCCAATGCTTACAGCTTATAGCGCGCTTTCCCTCCCTTTCGGTTTACGGTTATCATTCATATAATTATTATATTAAGGGGAGCGACAGCTTTTTCATTCACGAACCGCGCCCCGAGCTTTCCACGGCGGAAAATATATTATATATGTTAAGGCTTGACGGCAAGTACACCCCGCTTGAGGCGAAGGTGCTTGACACCGCCTTAGTGCTTCACGCGGAGCACGGCGGCGGAAATAACTCCACCTTTACGACCCACGTTGTTTCCTCCTCGGGAACCGATACCTATTCGGCAATCGCGGCGGCGCTCGGCTCGCTTAAGGGACCGAAGCACGGCGGCGCTAATATTAAGGTATGCGCTATGTTTGACGATATTAAGGCAAACGTTAAGGACTGGGAGGACGTCGAGGAGGTCGCCGCCTATCTTAAAAAGATTCTCCATAAGGAGACCTTTGACAAGGCGGGACTTATTTACGGCATAGGTCACGCCGTGTATTCGGTCTCCGACCCGCGCGCAATGGTGCTTAAAAGCTTTGTTAAAAGCCTTTCCGAGGAAAAGGGGCTTGAAAAGGAATACGGGCTTTACAGCCTTGTCGAAACCCTCGCGCCGCAGATTATCGCGGGCGAACGCAAGATGTATAAGGGAGTCAGTATAAACGTCGATTTTTACAGCGGCTTTGTTTACGATATGTTGGGACTTCCGCACGAGCTTTATACCCCGCTTTTCGCAATTGCGCGCATAGCCGGCTGGAGCGCCCACCGCATTGAAGAGCTTTTAAACGCGGGCAAAATAATTCGCCCCGCCTATAAAAGCGTTCAGCCCCGCCGCGAGTATATTAAAATGGCAGACAGGCAGAGCAATTAATAAATATTATTAAAATTCATTTTTCTGCTCCTTTATGATTTTTTGGTTCGGTTTCTGATGTTAGCCTCCGCCGTTTGTCTAATGTTTAAAACGGACAGTCAAGGATGCCTGTCCCTACAAAATGCAATTTACCACCGTAGGGACGGGCGCTGCCCGTTCGCGACAAGTCCCAATTTAACGAATAATGAATAATTATTTTTCCATTTTCATTAGGCAATATACCAATGTAATTTACCACCGTAGGGACGGGCGTCCCCGACCGTCCGTGATAAACCCAAATTTAATGAATAATGAATAATTAATAATTAATAATGAATAATTATTACGTGGGGCGGGGGGTTGTCCCTATCCTACGGTAAAAAGGCGTGTTTATGCGATTTGTCGCCCGACAGAGAGACGGGCAAAAAGATATAGCTTGTATTCTTTTAATTACTGTGGTATTATTATTTGGTACCACGGTAATTTTTTACATAAAAAGGGGTGTTCTGTTATGTTTGCCGGGCTTAAAAGCGTGGGGCTTTTCGGAATTGAATCCTATATGATAGAGGTCGAGGCGGACGTTTCAACGGGACTTCCCGCCTTTGATATTGTCGGTCTGCCCGACACCACGGTTAAGGAATCCCGCGACAGGGTGCGCGCCGCGGTAAAAAACAGCGGCTTTAAGTTCCCCGTGGGCAGGATTACCGTTAATTTAGCCCCCGCCGACCTTAAAAAAGAGGGGTCAATCTATGATTTACCCGTGCTTATCGCGATACTAAAGGCTTCGGGTCAGCTTAAGACCCAGCTTGACGACAGCATTTTTGTCGGCGAGCTTTCCCTTGACGGCAAGACCCGCAAAACGGGCGGCGTGCTTGCCATAGCGATAACCGCCCTTAAAAACGGAATAAAAAAGGTATTTGTTCCGAAAGAAAACGCCGCCGAGGCGGCGGTTATTGAGGGTATCGAGGTTTACGGCATTGAGGACGTGCGGCAGTTAATCGACCACATAACGGGCGAGAAGCCGCTTAAAACCGCTCCGAAAACCGAAATTTCGCCCGAGCAGTATGCAAGCGCCCTTGATTTCAGCGAGGTAAAGGGTCAGCTTGCCGCGAAAAAGGCGCTGGAAATCGCCGCCGCGGGCGGGCATAATATTCTGCTTATAGGCCCTCCCGGTTCGGGCAAAAGTATGCTTGCAAAGCGCCTTCCCACCATTTTGCCCGAAATGACCTTTGAGGAATCCATTGAGGCAACCAAAATCCATTCGATAGCGGGCACGTTGGACCCGAAAAATCCCTTTGTTAAGACCCGACCCTTCCGCTCGCCTCACCATACCGTATCGGTCGCGGGGCTTACGGGCGGCGGCTCTATGCCGAGACCGGGCGAAATTTCCCTTGCCCACAACGGCGTGCTCTTTTTGGACGAACTGCCCGAGTTTCGCAGGGACGTTATGGAGGCTATGCGCCAGCCCCTTGAGGACGGAAAGGTGACAATCTCCCGCGTGGCGGGAACACTTACATATCCGAGCTCGGTAATGCTGGTCGCCGCAATGAACCCCTGTCCCTGCGGCTTTTACGGTCACCCGACAAAGGAGTGCACCTGCTCGCAGAACTCGGTCAGGAAATATTTAAACCGCGTATCGGGTCCCATGCTCGACCGAATCGATCTGCACGTTGAGGTGCCGCCCGTGAATTTCAGCGAGCTTAGCTCCTCCTCAAAGGAGGAGAGCTCCGCCGAAATACGCGAGCGTGTAAACAGGGCGCGCAGGCTTCAGACCGAGCGCTACAAGGGTACGCCCGTCACCTGCAACGCGCGGCTTACCCCCGCTATGCTTGAAAAATACTGCGTTTTAGACCCTGCCGCAGAGGATTATCTGCGCCTTTCTTTTGACCGCTTGGGTATGTCCGCCCGCGCTTATGACCGAATTTTGAAGGTTGCAAGGACGGTTGCAGACCTTTCGGGCAGTGAAATTATAAAAAAAGAGCATATTTTTTCAGCAATTTCATTCAGAACACTTGACAGAAAGTACTGGATCGTGTAAAATAGTATTGTTGCGGCAAGCTTTGGTTTAGAATACTAACCGCTTGCTCCAACCGATCCTTACTTGGGGGCGTAGCTCATCTGGTAGAGCGCTACATTCGCATTGTAGAGGTAGTGAGTTCGAGTCTCATCGTCTCCACCAACCGAGTGCCTCGGTACGCAGACGCGTATCGGGGTTTCTTCTTTTATAAGGCTCTGTTTCTCGCGTTTAAGCGGCATCTGTTTTGCTTCATCTTTACAGCGTGCCGCCGGACCCAATTCGTCCTTGGGTTCGGCGGTATTTTTTTACCCTTGCGGCTCGACCTAAAGCGGCATCTTTTTCGCTGTATCTTTATTTTTAAATATTGTCGGGTTTTATTTGGCGCATTTTCGTGTACTTTGATGTGTATTTCTCAGTCAATAATCAGTCAAGTAAAAATTCCCCGCCCTTATCCTTTCGGATTTGGGCGGGGTCGGCTTTATTCTTCCTTATCTTCTTTAACTTCCGGCAGACCCGCCACGCTTGTAAGCAGTGAGAGTAGTCCTGCAAGGAGCGAGGCGGAGATAACTACCTTCCAGTCCACCGCCGACAGCACCGCCGAGGTGCCTATGGTGGCAACTGCGGTCTGTGCGATTGTCTTGACTGCGCGTACCCCCGCCGCCTTTGACCATTTTTCAAAGCTCTTGTTCATATGTAACCCTCCCTTAAAATTTAATCTGAATACCGTCGATTTCCTGACCGAGTATACCCGCATAGCCGTTGTTATTATCGCTTTCGGAATAGCCTGTGACCCACGGTAGCCACTTACCCAAGCGGCGCAGATGTACTCGGTAATGAATTTGAGTACCCGCGTCGGTCTTCATCATAAGCCCGTCAATAGGTCTGTTAAACAGTCCCGCGTAATCGGCGCGGTTCTTTACCTCGGGCAGCCACTTGCCGCCCTTGTAATGCACCTTATAAAAGATGTTGCCCCTTGAAAGATTGGCAAAGACGGCGCATACGTCGTGACCGAATATACCCGCATAGTCGCTGTCGTTCTTTACATTGGGCAGCCAGCTATTCTCAACGTCGTCCCATATCTGATAAACAACGTCGGGCTTTGACTGCGTGGGGGTGGGTTCAGGGGCTGTTTCGGCTCCCATAAAGCCCTTTACAAGATTCAGGAAATTATCCCAGCCGTAATCGTCGAGGGTGCGGTGGGGGCAATGCTTGTTTGCGTAGTCGGAGTGCTTTGTCACCTTATCAATCCCCCAGCCGTAGTCCGCAAGAAGCTTTGCGGTAAGCTCGGCGGCGTTTCTCTGCGCCGCTTCAAAGCGTTCGCCGCCCGACTTTGAATAGCAAATTTCAATCGCTATCCCCTCGCGGTTGCCCTTGCCGTTTCCGTCACCCGCGTGCCAGGCGTTGCGGTTAAGGGGTATACCCTGCACAATCTCCTTATCGTCCACGGCGAAGTGGAAAGAGGTCTCCTTATTATTGCTTAGCATATACGCGATTTCGTTCGCCGCGCTCGCGTCGTTAGCGGTATTGTGTATTACTATGCGTGTAGGAGTCATAGCATACGGACATTTAATTTCTACCTTTTCGCTCGGACATTCAACTTTTCTCAATTCTACCATTTTAATTCCTCCTAATTGTTTGGTTTATGTAATTCCTCAAGGTCTGCAACGCGGTGATTCGCAACTCTTATTTGCTCCTCAATAACAGGTATTCGCCGCGCAAACTCGTTATGCATACGAACCTCGCGCGTCAGCTCGCTTATGCGCTCATCTGTCACCGCCTGGGCGGTTTTTATGTCGTTTTGCATTTTACTGTTGGCACGACTGTTGGTTATCATCACCCCAACAAGCGAAAGCAAACCCACAACCACCGCCGCCCCTGCCGATATTAACGCCTCGGTCATTATTTCGTCACCTCTTTACTCAGTCGATCTGAAGAAAAAGCTTTCTTTCACCCTAATAAAGTAAAAATCACGGAATTTGTAAACCTGTTTTTTTAAAAAATATATAGGCTGGCGAGAGTCAAACCGTAACGGGTTCGACTCTCGCCAGCCTAA
>CAMCIX010000127.1 GCA_945875045.1 uncultured Clostridia bacterium
GGCGAAAGGGTGCTGAGCTTTTCCGATAAAATAAGCAAATCCTTGTCTACTATATCGCCCGTCAGCAGATAATCCGCGCTGACCTCTAGCGCATTCGCCAATTTAATAACATTTTCGGGTCGCATTGCGCGTTTCCCCGCCTCGGCGTATGAAACAAACTGCGGTGTAAGGTCTCCCTTTTCGGCAAGCGCCTCCTGCGTAAGCCCCAACTTCTTGCGGCGTTCGGTTATTCTTTTTCCTATTTCGGCAAGCTTTATCTCATCTTCGGTCATCATATCATCCTCACTTCCTTTTTGTTTAATTATATCCACAACATAGTAAATTTTTAATCGCGTATTGTTGATTTATATACACAGTATGCGATATAATAAACAAAAAAATGATTGGAGATATGATTATGAAAGAAAAAACAGCTTGTTTTACAGGGCACAGGGATATTCCTCAGAGCGAATTAAAGCAAATATCAAAAGCGCTTAAAAAAGCAATATGCGAGGCTTATGAGAACGGCTACCGCATTTTCGCTTCGGGAGGTGCAGTCGGTTTTGATTTACTTGCCGCCGAAACGGTTTTATCCCTAAAAAGAAAATACCGAGACATAAAGCTCATTCTTGTTATTCCCTGCCCCGAGCAAACTAAATACTGGTCGGAAAAGGAAATAAAAAGGTATGAAAAAATAAAGGCAAAAGCAGATAAAACCGTCTGCGTTTCAGACCATTATTTTAACGGATGTATGCAAAAAAGAAACCGTTTTCTTGCGGACATCAGCAGCTTGTGTATTTGTCACCTTACAAAAAACACAGGCGGCACGGCATACACAGTAAGGTACGCTCAAAAGGAAGGATTAAAAATTGTAAATATTACCGACCTTATTCCCCTTGACAAGAGAATGTAAAAATGTTATTATATTTCTCGAACATTTGTTCGGGTGATTTTATGGAAAGGTCTGTACTCCACTGTGACGCTAATAAATTCTATGCTTCGGTCGAATGCCTATATCATCCCGAAATAAGGGATAAGCCTGTGGTTGTGGGCGGCAGCGAGGAAACACGGCACGGGATTGTGCTTACGGGAAACGAAAAGGCAAAGAAACTGTACGGCATAAAAACGGGTATGTCCCTTGCGGACGCGCGCCTTCTCTGCCCTCAGCTTGTAGTTGTGCCGCCTAACTATCCGAGATATATCCGATTTTCAAAAATGCTCAGGCGTATTTATTCCGACTATACCGATATGATAGAGCCGTTCGGACTGGACGAATGCTGGCTCGATGTGACGGGTAGCCGCCTTCTTTTCGGAACTCCCGAGGAAATCGCCGAGGATATACGAAAGCGGGTAAAATTTGAGCTTGGCATAACCGTCTCTGTCGGGGTATCTTGGAACAAAATATTTGCAAAGCTCGGCTCGGACTATAAAAAGCCCGACGCCGTAACGGTTATAAACAGAGATAACTACAAGGAAATTGTGTATCCCCTGCCCGTCTCAGACCTTTTAATGGTGGGTCCCTCCACAACGCAAAAGCTTAAAAACCACGGGATATACACTATCGGCGAGTTAGCCGATGCTCCTCCCGAAATGTTAGCTGCCTTTCTCGGCAAGATGGGTTATGTTCTTCATTCCTTTGCAAACGGATATGAAAATGCTCCCGTCGCCGAAAGCGGCAGTACTCCGCTTATTAAGTCGGTAGGCAACGGAATTACGGCGCCGCGCGACCTTATGAATGAGGAAGATATTAAGTCGGTACAGTATGTTTTAGCAGAAAGCGTGGCGCGCAGACTTCGCGAGCAAGGGCTGAAAGGTCGGGTTGTTTCAATAGGTGTTAGGGATAAAAACCTGTTTTCCTTTACACGGCAAAGCAAGCTGTCAAGCGCGACCAACGACACAAGAAAGCTGCAAAGCACCGCCTTAAAGCTCTTTAATTCCAACTACAGCTTTGAGACAATGCCGCCCGTCCGGTCACTTACGGTGAGCGTGTCCGAGCTGTGTGACGAAAACGATTCCTTTCAGCTTGATATGTTTGAGGACAACGAGCTTGCCGAAAGATTAGACCGTCTTAATCACACGGTAGACGGACTAAAAGAACGTTTCGGTTCAGACTGTGTTCGTCAGGCGTTTTTATTAAAGGATGAAAAGCTAACAGGCTTTGACCCCTATGAGAAAAATATAATTCACCCGGTATCCTATTTCAGATAAGGAGGTTTTTGTATGTGCCGTAAGGTATTTGTAGACGTTAACGCGAATTTTAAGGCTGACGGCACTATAATTCCGTTAAGTATAAAGTGGGAGGACGGGACGGTTTACCGAATCGACCAAATTATTAAGGTCTGCCGTGCCGCATCCCTTAAAGCAGGAGGCGCGGGCATACGGTATACCTGCCGCATCGGAAACAATATAACAAATATCTTCCTCGAAGAAAACGCTTGGTTTGTAGAGGCAAAAAAATAGCCCTAAATTCGTGCATTAATAACATTTGAATTTTGCTTCTTTTGTGGTATAATGGATAGCGTTTTTGGGGGTATTGATATGGGGAAAAGAGAAAAATACTATATTGCCGTAAACACGGGAGAAAAATATCCGCTCTTAAAGGATACGCTTACCTACACCGAATATTTCGCCGAGGCAATGGTATTTAACGATATTGTCTCCGTTCACAGGTACATAGAAAAGCACGGGCTTGAAAAGCCCGCTACAGTAATTAAGGCATAAAAAACTGCCGGCTTCTTTTTTGAAGTCAGCAGTTTTTCTTGTCTGAAAATGATATAAATTCACTTAATATAAATGTGCTTTCCGCAGCGCGGACAAATAAATTCTCCTGTTTTATCAGCTTTTTTGAGTTCTGAGTCATATTTGTCATCACGAATCATATGTTTGCCTGCACTGCAAAACGGGCAACCGCACATATGCACGAAATGTAAACCCACTCCGCCGAGCGCCATAAAACCCACGAAGAAGATTATTGAATAAATAGAACATATCATTTCATAATTAGATACTTTACCATCGAGAATAAATATAATTAATAACAAGAGTAAGGTTCCCAATAGTAAATAAAGAACCAGTAGCTTACTAAAATTTATAGCAATTTTATATATTTTTTTAGGTATCATAGGTTCCCCCTTATCTTCGACTTTGTTTTATTCTAAAATATAGATTCCTCTTAATTTGGTTTCTTATATATTGATGACTATAGCGAGAAGCTGTTCTGCCATTTAAAGGTATATATACTGTTATTGTTCCAGTAATGTGTCCTTTGATTTTCCAAACAGAATATCCAACGCCTATACTTAAAGAAACACTGGCTGCACCTCGTCTATCAAAGATTTAGTCTCCTCTTAATCAATATAGTTACCACCAAAAAGAAACTTTAAAACTTGACGAAGTTCTCATTGCGCTTGAAGGACAAAATGTTTATCCTTTGATTGTCAAAAACATTTAATTCAAATCTTCCTCATATACACCAATAACGGTATTTATATATAACTTGTCATTTAGTATGTATGCATCATAAGGTGAATTTAAAAAATCAAAGCCAATATCTATGCCTTTCATACAAACTTCTCTAATACAAGTACCGCATACATCAAAAAGTTGAACCTTATCCGATCTTGTAATAACAAAACAATTGTATTCATTAGAATAGTTAAGGGATACATAACACGAAATTATTTCCTTTAATTCATCCAATGTTGCAAGCGTAAAATGCTTTTTGATTTCGTTAGTAACTTCATTGTAAGAATATAATCCAAATGTATGATCTTGACAATCAATGAAATATAGAAGTTCAGCCTTTTTTAGACAAAGATCTATTTCTGCCAATACTCTATCTCCAAAACACACTTCTTCCATAATCTTGATATTTCCGTTTTCAAAAGTGCATTTTCTAATAAAGGTATCAGTATCTCCTGTTAAACCTTGTAACAAAAAGCATTCTTTATTTATAGAGGGAAATAAAGAATAAAACATTGTATCGTTTTCCGAATCAATCAATTCAACTTTATTTTCATCCAAATCAACACAATATATTTTCCCAGCCCAATCGGCACTAATCAATCTATTATCATCAACGAAATAAACTTGTCCTGAGTTAGGTTTCTTGGAAATCTTAAGTTTTTTATGCTTTCCAAACTCCACCAAGGGAATTTGATATAATGTTCCCGTCGTATTAAAACCAATCAATCTCTTTTTATCGGGTGCCAATGTAATATTTTGAGGATTCCTAATTTTACCTAATATAGTTTTTGGAAATCTCAAATCACTCTTTTCAAAGCAAAGAACTTCATCGTCCGCATATCCGATTACTGCATCATCTATTACTAAAGACTTCGTTATTCGTATATCATTTATTTTCAATAAAACCCCTCCTTATAGACCCAAATTAGCAACAATCAATATTTTTTTGATCGAATCCAAAGCAGTAATAACATATGTTCTGCGAACCCAATATGTTCTTCCTTTTCCGTAAGCTGTTGCTATTATAACATTAACGGCAGTATAATACGCATTTGTATGTAATCTGCGGTGTAAATTATAATTGACAGCAACTTTGTTAGTTGAACTATTTATGCCTATACCAACATTCTTCAAAAAGACTCTTGATAACGCAGCCTGCCAAGCAGATTGCGCTACAATATGATGTATCTCTGTTTTCCAAGTTTTTCTTTCAGTCTTAGCTTTGCTCACCGCAGTATTTATTGCTACTGCTAATGAATTTATTCCCGCTTTAATTGCATATCCAATTTGCCAAAACAGTTCACTTAATTTATAATTCATATCCAGAGCATACCAAGTATAAATAAATACATATGATACTACAACTGCAAGTATGAAATATCCAGCAACGATAGCAAAGGATACTAATTCGTGACCATCCAGATCCACATACATAATAGGATTGTTATTGCAATAGACAAATAAGTTTAATATATTTTCTGTTTTAAGAGCTTGTAAAATCAAATTTGGCTGATCAGCATTTATAAACCTACAAAACTCGGGGTTATAATACCTTGACTGTAAGTAGTAATATCCCGTCTCGCCGTCAAGATAATAGCCACGGTAGCGCATTGGGTTGATTACTCCTACCGTATTTGCCAAAGAGCCTGTTACGGACAAAACCTTGCCCCACGCGTCATATGTATATGATACTACCAAAGCGCCGTTTAAGTCAAGTATGCCTTCAATATCACCCTGAATATTTTTAAGGTAGATATATTCCGTCCCGTTAAGATTAAAGCCTATAAGCGAATTTTCGGCGTTATATCGGAAATAGAGCGTGTTTGTTCCGTCATACTGTCCCGTAATTCTGCCGTCCACCGTAGTGTAATAGGTGGTTACGCCGTTAACAGTCTTTTCGGTGCGGATACCGTTATCGTTGTATTTGTAGTTAAAGCGTTAGTGTCAGTATATGGATATTCATACGGGAGAATATGTTGACGGCAAAGAGTTTTCCACACTTTTA
>CAMCIX010000128.1 GCA_945875045.1 uncultured Clostridia bacterium
GCTGTTCTTCCTTTCAGATTTTGAAATTTTTATATCTTAATTCTTATCTGAAAGGATTTTTTTATTCAGCTTTTACACAAAATTTTCGGCGGTCTTAATGAAAAAGTCTTGAGATTCTCTGACAGTGTATACGGTTCTATGTCAATTGCCGCAATTGGCGTAGCAGCTCATGAGTGTGGACACGCAATTCAACACAAAGTTGGATATTTAGCTCTAAAACTTAGATCATTATCTGTGCTCGTAGCAAATATAGGTTCGAAACTCTCTTGGCCGATCATCCTTATAGGTTTAATTTTCGGATATCTTAACATTGCGAAAATAGGTGTATTCCTTTTTCTATTTGTTGTGTTGTTTCAGCTAATTACTCTTCCGGTAGAATTAGATGCATCTAAAAGAGCAATATCTATTTTGAATAATAGTGAAATGCTATATGGTGAAGAATTAAAGGGAGCCGAAAAAGTCTTGCGAACTGCAGCGATGACTTATGTGGCAGCACTGTGTTCATCTATTCTACAACTTCTGCGATTAATACTATTGACAAATAGAAAATAGGAAAATGGCATCAGTTTTTTTACTGGTGCCATTTTGATTAGTTGTTTACCAATTCATTTGATACTATTTCGAGTGCGCGATTTTCTATGTTAACCGTGAACAGAAAGCAGCACAGGAGTCCGAACAGACGCCGCCTGTAACCGCCGTGCACCCGCAACGGCAAGTCGCAATAACCCCAACTGTTATCTTACCGATACAGCCAATATTTCAAACCGCAAAAACCAACGGCAAAAATCACGATACAGGTCAACTTTCATTATTCGACCTTGTTGCGTAGGAATGCTGTCGGTTTTATTTTTTTAAGGAGGACAAACCTATGAAAACAACCCCAAATTTATCATTAAAATCTTTCATTCTTTGCAGAGGACCTACCGCATCACCTTATCCCCAAATCAATAAGGAGGTAAAGCGATTTGAATCCCGTAAGTTTTGAGCCTGTAAAGGTTGAAGCGATTATACATTCCATTGGAGAAAAGCGTGAGGTGTTTATTGTTTTATATGATGAACCTAACCGTGTAAGAGCAGTTTATAACAACAAACTATGCACGGCGATTCACAACATATATAACGGTCTTTTCTATGTCGATGATGTATACGGCGTTCTTGATACTCTTGAGGTGATACCCGATGGGAAATAATTGGGAACTACCGTATCCAACGAGCACCGTTGACAAAATTGAACAGCTCGGCGATGCAGAACTATCCTTTGAGAAAATCCAAAAAAAGCACGGCACTTTCAGAACCTACAGTAACGGCACAGACAGACTCGGAAAAAAGAAATATCTAAGTCGTGTCGGCGTTCAAACTGACTGCGGTGATATTGAAATAACTATATGGTGCGAGCTTGTTCACAAATTGATAGACGAGCATAAAGAACAGGAGTTATTCAATCATCTGAAAGTTTGGGTAATGAATAATTGTAAATGGCTTACCGACAAGCAGGATATTGAGAGAGAAACACTTGAACTTCATGCAAGTCGGATTTTCGATAATCCTTGTTGGATAGGTTATATGGCTTTTAATCAGAAATACCGACCTGAAATCTTGGAGAGCGATAAAATGTATGAGATACAAACTAAACCTAAAATTTACATAGACCTTGATTCTCCTGACGGAAACATATTTGTAATACTCGCTCATGCGGCGAACGCTATGAAAGCATACAAGATTATTGATGCTAAAGAAAAAACTGCCGAAATGCGTGAGAAAGTAAGAAAATCCGACAGTTATGAAGAAGCCCTTGAGATTATTCGAGGTTACAAGCGTTGATTCGGTTATGGACGAAGAATATCCCGAACATATGGTTCATGTAATGGATAAGTAGCAGTTGTAGCGGTAATAAATTCGTTTCATAGATATAACGCCATTAGAAGGAAAAAATATTTCCGAGAGTTAAAATATTTTTCTTTCCCTCCATATACAGTACAAGGTTAAAATCAAAAAATGTTCCTGTGATTTAAAAAAATTTTCAGTAGCATTCAAAATTATTTTCGGGCAATAAAAAACGGCGGCGCTCCTTTTTTCGGAACACCGCCGTAAATTTTTACTTATTCAGTTTTCAAATCCTAAGAATTTTTTGAAATCCTTATTCATTATTTTCATTCTTTTGCAGACTGCACTATGAGTTTTGTAGCCAAGCCGCTTTGCAATCTCTTTTTGAGTAATCCCTTTTTCCAAAAAGTAATATATCTCTCTGTCGGTGCCGTTCAGTGTCTTGGCGAACTCATCACGCAGGAATATATACCGCCGTTCTTCCTCCGGATCATTTGCAAAAAACAATTTTGCACCTTCAATATTGGTCGTTTCATCATCCGACAATTCGCTGAAAAGGAGCGGCGCGCCGAGCTTTGTTTTTGCGTGCGTCCACTTGTTGTAAAAGTTTATTTTGTCCTGATTCAACCGTTCTGTAAAATCTTCGTGTTGAGGGATTTTTTTAGAAACACCGAAAATTGCTGGAACCTGCTGACCCTGCATAACCGTTTCAATCAGCGTTTCGTCAATTACTCCGGCAACCTTTTCGACTACCGTATGTATCTCGTCATCGGTAAGATCGTCAACCTCTTTACTGATCGACTTCGCATAGCAGTCAAGTCCAAGCATAACAGACTCCCCGTACATCTCAAAAAATCTGTCAATATATTCGTTCAGCTTGTCCGGGTCAGTGTAGATTTCAGAAATCTGTTCGGAAAAATAATCCGCGTCGGCGTTCTCCAAAAAGTTTACCGGATGATCTTTGGAGAAGTTTTTCATTTTCCGTTTGACGCCGAGTTTACGGAAATTGCCAAGCCAGTATTCACCGAAAATTTTCTTTGTGCGGATAAAGATTTTAGCCTGTTCGCCTTCGGAATTGTGTTCTCGTTCCAGTGCCATATTTGCCGTGAAATCGTTTTGCTGAAAGAATGATTGCAGTTCCGACAACTGTTCGAGTGTGTATTTAATTTTATTTGTCATAAGACTGCCCCCCCTCGGATTTATTGCATCATTATAAATGAAACACGATCAATCCATCTCAATTAATCGCTTTTCATCAAGTTCATCCTTCCAATGCTTGTTCCAGCATTTGGTAAACTGTCCTTTGTCGTACGGATCATCTTCCCAAAGTTGCTCTTTTATGTGATAGTAAATATCATAGTCACCCAGCAATTCCATATTTTCTTCTCGGCACACAAGCTTTCTAAACGCTTTACTATCATTTAATGAAGCCAACTTGCCAAATGTTTTATAATATGATTTCTTTTCTTCTGGCGACAAAGAATCAATATATTTGAAGAATCTTTCATGCTGTTTTGTCTTATATGCAGGTGCAATATGATCAATATCAAATTTCGTGAAATCTGCATGTGTTTGAAAAAGCTCAAGAAATTCAAAATGATTAGACATAATATCAAATACATCATTAGAATTTTTATATACCTCCAAATAATCGTCGAATGGAATGTTATCATCAATAAGCAATGTGCCAGTTCGCAAAGCACTTGCAATAATATAATTAATATAATCCCCTGATTCATACAGTTTGTTACATAACTTTTCAGATAAACCACAATTGATATAATTATTATTCAACCATTCAACTGTTACACTTGAAAACTCATCGAACTCTTTTATTAGTATTGTATAACCTTCCTCATCTTTGATTTTTTCTTCCAAAAAAGGAATAAAGCAATCAACTGATTTAAGGAACTCAATTATGGCTTCTGAATTATCGCAGGTTAATACATCACTTATTAGACTATATATTTCATTTCTCTGATCAAATGATAATTGTTTAAATCCGAGTTCTGCAAATTCTAATGAATTCACAAGCTCCGTTTTAATATCATCATCCGAAACACCCTCATAGTTTTGTGTATCGAACAAATTCAAAAACAAAAGTATTAATTCATCTTGATTATATGATCTCATATGTATTATCTTTGCTTGCTCAAAATCATTATCATCTATTCTGCTTACATCTATTAATGATATTGCTTTTTCCGCATTGCTTTCATTGACATATTCATCTTTAGTCATCAATGGATATGGCGATAAATATAAATCTAAATATTCACTAATACCCCTTACAAGGTATGCTTCGAATCTAATGCTCACAATAATATTTGGGTATTTGGAATTTATGGTTTCGCAGGCGCTCAGCACTTGCTCTTTATGTGATTCCAAAATGTCGATTTGCCCCAATTTATCTTGATTAGAATAGTGCGACAATGGCGTAATTAAATAGTCTTTTGCTACCATTAAATCTAATAAATCATCTGACAAACCATTTGATAAACACTTCTGATTAAGGCAAGACAAATACGTATCGGATAATGCGGTTGGAATAAACTCATTAATATAATTTGCTAATAAATCATCATCGATGTTTGGATATATGAATTCAAATGCCTTATCATCCAAATAATGATTTTGTTGCAAAAATTTTAAAGTGTCATTTGAAACCTCATCTTTTATGACCGTTGAGAAAGTTGCAAAAATATTTAGTGCTTTATTAAATACTTCCCTATCTTTATCTATCAGTGAAGATGACAAAATCAGTTGACAAATATATGGATAAGTTTCGATTGATAATTTTTGTGTATTTATCAGTTGAATAGAAATAAGTTGATTGTTAATGACATCAATTTCTTCAGAAGAGATAACCGGAACATCATCGTTGATAAAAATATCCGAGCAATTGATTATTTCATCTCCAAAAGCCAAAATCATTTTTCTTCTGAATTGCAATATACTGTCATTTGTATTCGTTTCGAGAAGTGTAGAACATAGTTTATTAATGAAATTCTTACGCTGAGTATCATTTAATAGCAATACTCTTTTCCATATATCAATATCGTTGTCTTCAAAATCGATTTCATCCAAGCAGAACTTTTTAAAAGTCAAAAACAATTTTTCTATAGATATCATTGCTGACTTTACAAAGAGAGTATTATTTTCTAACAACACCCGAGGGAATGATGAACGAGCGCGAATTTCTTCTTCTACAGTTGGATTATTACCATTTTTGAAAGCTTGCTCAACAGCGTTTGATAAACCGGAATAGTTGATTCTTTGATTTGGATACAAAAGAAAATCGCAGATTTCTCTCTCGGAAGTGGTTTTGATATGGCTCCCTTGAGGATATGTATAAAAGTACATACGAAAATCATCGTCAATAATTTCATTTGAGATGAGCAAGCACAATTCAGATATGAATTCTGTAGAAAAACCTGCATCTTTGAATATTTCGTTAAACACTTCCAGTAATTTATCGTTGCTGGTTTCATCTAACTGGTTAATAATCGGTAGACTCATTTTAATGAACTCAGCAAATTGCACTTCACTTTGAATCAAATTATAATAATCCTGTCTCTTATACACATCTGACGCTGCCGACGATATGCAGTGTGTA
>CAMCIX010000129.1 GCA_945875045.1 uncultured Clostridia bacterium
TCTCTGCGCCCTCCCGTTTATACTTCAAATGCTTCGGGAGGGCGCGGAGACCCTCCCCTACTAATTTAGATATTAGATTTTAGATGTTAGATATTAGACGCAACAGGGCGGGGAGACAGTCGCCCGGCCCGTCGCAGTAATCCTCGCGTGTAAGCCGTTGCATTTTTCCTCATTAATCTTAATTTTTTTCCGAACAATTTTTGTTCCTTTTTGTTTGTTTATTGACCTGACGGATTGAAACCTTGATAATTAACTCTGCATATTTTTCTTGTAATTAATCCGTAATTGGTATATAATAGGTGAATAGATTGGAGTGGTATAGCTTGATAAACAGACTGTTATCGGGTAATATTGATTTTATAAGCGTAATTATTTATATACTGTCGTCTCTGGCGGTAATTTTCCTGACCCTGCCCGTTCACGAATTTGCCCACGGCTTTGCGGCGACTAAATTAGGCGATCCGACCCCGCGTTATCAGGGAAGAATGACCCTTAATCCCTTTGCACATATCGACTGGATAGGCGCCGCCTGCATACTGCTTTTCGGCTTCGGCTGGGCTAAGCCTGTTCAGGTTAATTCCAATAATTTCAGAAATCCTAAGAGGGATATGGCTGTTACCGCCCTTGCGGGACCGCTTTCTAACCTCATTGTCGCCTTTGCGGCGCTTTTAATTAACAATATTCTTTCGCTTATTGCCTTGAAAACCCTTTTTTCCGCTTTTTATTATATAGGATTTTTCTTTTATTATATCGCCCTTATCAACGTCTCTCTTGCGGTGTTTAACCTGATTCCCATTCCGCCGCTTGACGGCTCGCGCCTCTTGTCGGCTCTCCTGCCTTACAGGTATTATTACGCCCTTATGCGCTATGAGCGGTATATTTTTTTCGGACTTATCGCGCTTTTGTGGATAGGCGTTTTGGATATTCCGCTTAATTTTCTATCTGGCGCGGTTATGAGCTTTTTAAAGAGCATTGCGGGGCTTCCGTTTAAATTAATTTTCCGCATAAATTTATAGGGTGAAAAATGGAGAATACGTTAAGCTATAAATTAGAGGGCTTTGAGGGTCCGCTTGACCTGCTTTTGCAGTTGATTGCGCGAAATAAGCTCAATATTTACGATATTGAGCTTAGCGTGCTTATCGACCAGTACCTTGAACAGATTGAGCTTTTTAAGGCGGAGGAAATGGAGCTTGCAAGCGAGTTCCTTGAAATGGCGTCGCGGCTTCTTTATATCAAGACTGTAAGCCTTTTACCCAAGCACGACGAGATTGTTCAGCTTAAAGAGGAGCTGACGGGGGCATTGCTTGAATATATGGTGTGCCAACAGATAGCGCGTAAGCTATCCGAAATGCAGGACGGCTTTGACCGCTTTGTGCGAAAACCCGAGGAGCTTGAGTTTGACAAAACTTACGAGCTTACCCACTCGGCGGACGTTATGTACCTTTCGTATTTAGCGGCGGTCGGCAGGGGACAGAGAAAGCTCCCGCCCTCAACCGCCCCCTTTACAAAGATTGTCGCGAAAAAAATCGTCGCCGTTTCCACGAAAATAGTGTTTGTTATGCGAAATCTGTGGAAAGGCGGCTCTAAAAAGCTTTCCTCGCTTTACAAAACGGCGCGCAGCCGCTCGGAGATGGTGGCTACCTTTTTGGCGGTGCTGGAGCTTTGCAAGGCGAACCGCGTTCGGGTTGATGGAGACGCGGAAAACGCGGAGATTAAACTGATTAAGGAGCATAAACGCAAATGACGACAGCTGAGCTTATACCTGCGTTTGAGGCGGTGCTATTTTCGGGCGGCGAGCCTTTAAGTATAGACCGATTTTCGCAGGTTTTCGATATTTCTCCCGAACGGGTAGTCGAGGTTATGGAGGCGCTTTCAAAAAAGCTTGCCTTAAACGACCGCGGCGTGGGGCTTGTGAGAATGGAAAACACCTACCAGTTAGCGACAAAAAAGGACTACGCGGGCTATATAAAGAAAATGTTTGATATTAAGCGGCGCACGCCGCTTTCTCCCGCGGCGCTTGAGGTGCTGGCGGTTGTCGCTTATAATCAGCCCGTCACCAAGTCGTTTATCGAGCAGGTAAGGGGGGTTGACTGCTCGGGGGTTGTCACCACCCTTGTGGAAAAGGGGCTTATAGAGGAGCGCGGACGGCTTGAATTACCCGGCAAACCCCTTTTGTACGGCACTACAAAAAACTTTTTGCGTTGCTTTGGGATAAGCGATTTAACCGAATTGCCGCCTTTACCCAAAAATGAGAACGCAAGCGAGGAGGTCGGCGAGCAGATACCGCTTGACGGCGAAGCCGCCGAGGAGGAATAAAACCGTCCCCGACGCGGGATATTAAGATAAAGGGGAGAATGCCTTGATACCTTTAATTATTGTTCTGTCGGTTTCGGCGTTAATTGCCCTTTTGCTTTTTGTTCCGATAAGCGTTCATATTATGTATAACGGCGAATTGTTTGTAAAGCTTAAAATTGCGGGGATTAAGGCGTTCGTCGCCGAGCCCAAGGAGGATATAAAGGAACCCTCGCCCGATACCGAGAGCGATAAAAAGGCGAAAAATCAGACCGAAAACGCCTTTAACAAGCTTAAAAAGAAATACGGCTTTGCGGGGGCGGTAAAGGAAGTTTTTGCTTTTGTAAGGGCGGTGCTTGAAAGACTTAAACGGCAGTTTAAGCATATAGCGATAAGAAGGCTTTGTCTTGATATAAAGGTCGCGTCGGAGGACGCGGCGACAACAGCTATAGAGTACGGGGCGGTCTGTTCCGCGGTATATCCCGCCTTAAGCTTTATTGACAGTATCGCAAACGTAAAAATGAAAAGTATAAACGTCGCCGCGGATTTTAATTCGGACAAGCCCGATTTCGGCTTTTCGGTTATAATAAGGGCAAGAATATTATTTTTGATTATAATGGCGTTCGGAGTTTTTTCCGAATACAATAAATTTAAAACGAGGAATGAGCTATGAGCGAAAACAGCATAAAAAACATTATGGACGTAACAATGGACAAGCTCCGCGCGATGGTTGACGCGAATACTATTATCGGTGACCCGATTGTTGTAGGGGAGATTACGCTGATTCCTGTCTCAAAGGTTTCCTTTGGAGTAGCGACGGGGGGCAGCGATTTTCCGAGCAAGACCCAGTCGGGACTGTTCGGAGGGGGCGGCGGTGCAGGGGTAACCGTTTCGCCGGTTGCCTTTATCGCGGTAAGCGGAGGAAACGCTAAAATGATGCCGGTTTACAACGAGATGTCCACCGCCGAAAAGGCGATTTCAATGGCGCCAGAGGTACTCGAAAAGGCTAAGGAGCTTTTTTCAAAGGACAAAAAGGAAAACAAAGAATAATACTGCCGTAATATAACGCCGCCACGCCTAATAAAATTTAGGGTGGGGAGGCGGATTATGAAAAAACTTATTTGCTTTTGTTTGACCCTGTTTCTTTTGTCGAATATGCCCGTCTGCGCGGTGAGTACCTCCGCTAAGGCGGCGGCGGTAATAAACGGCGATACGGGCGAGGTCATATATGCCCAAAATGCCGACGAAAGACTGCCTATGGCGAGTACCACCAAAATAATGACGGCTCTGCTTTTGTGCGAAAACGCCGATTTAAACGAGGAAATAACCGTCACCGCGGATATGCTGAGGGTTGAGGGCTCGTCAATGGGACTGCTTGCGGGGGATAGGGTTAGCTATCACGATCTGCTTTACGGTATGATGTTAGCCTCCGGCAACGACGCGGCTAATGTTACCGCGATTGCGATTGCGGGGTCTATCCCGAAATTTGCCGAGCTGATGAATAAAAAGGCCGAGGAATTAGGGCTTAAGGACACACATTTTGTAACCCCGTCGGGTCTTGACTCAGAGGGTCATTACACCACCGCTAAGGAGCTGGCTTTGTTAGCGGCTTACGCTCTTAAAAACGAGGCTTTTGCCAAGGCGGCGGCAAGCGAATCGGCGGTGCTTAACTACGGCAACCCTCCCTACAGGCGGTCGCTTACCAACCACAACAAAATGTTAAAGCTTTTTGAGGGAGCGGTCGGGGTTAAAACAGGATTTACCAAAAAATCGGGCAGGTGTCTTGTCTCCGCCGCCCGCAGGGACGGCAAGCTTGCTGTGGCGGTTACGCTTAATGACCCCGACGACTGGAACGACCATACAAATCTCTTGAAATTCGGGCTTGACTCGATAAAGCAAACCGAGTACAGCCCCAAAATTTCCTGCTACAATATCCCTGTAATAGGCTCTGCCGAGGAGCATATCGAGGTTTTTATTGAACCCTACACGGTTAACACCCTTGAAACCGAGAATATAAGCTGCAGTGTTAATCTGCCCAAATTTGTCTATGCGCCGATTGCCAAGGGCGATATTTTAGGGAGCGTGGAATACAAAATGGGGGACGAGGTTATAGGCAGGGTAGAGCTTACCGCATTAAGGAATATTTCCGCTTTTTCTGAAAAGCCGAGCTTTTCGGAGGAACTTAAGAAAAATATAAAGTACATATTAATGAGCATTTAGGAGCGAAAATGAAGGATAATAAAATAAGATTACAAAAGCACCTTTCGGAATGCGGAATAGCCTCCCGCAGAAAGGCGGAGGAGCTTATCGCGGCGGGAAAGGTTAAAGTAAACGGTCATATCGCCGAGATTGGAGCCAGGGTTGACCCCAAGCGAGACAAGGTGACCGTAAGGGGAAAAACGGTTGTTCCCGTAAATGAAAAGGTTTATATAATGCTTCACAAGCCGCGCGGTTTTGTCACAACAATGAGCGACGAGTTAGGCCGCAAAACCGTTTCGGATTTAGTGGCGGACGCGGGTGCGAGACTTTTCCCCGTCGGCAGGCTCGACCGTGATTCCGAGGGACTTTTAATTATGACAAACGACGGCGATTTTGCCAATAAGCTTACCCACCCGTCCTCCCACGTGAACAAGACCTACCGCGTGACCGTAAAGGGCGTGGCAGAGGAGGAGCAGCTGCTTCAAATGAAGGAGGGGATAGTCCTTGACGGAAGAAAAACCCTCCCCTGCGACTGCTTTATCGCCGAGAGAAAGCCCGACAGAACCGTACTTATATTTATTTTGAACGAGGGCAGAAACCGCCAGATACGCCGTATGTGCGAGGCGGTGGGGCTTGAGGTGCTTCGCCTTAAGCGTACCGAAATCGCCGGCGTTAAGTTAGGTATGCTCCCACAGGGAAAATGGCGGCCCTTAAACGAAAGGGAAATGCGGCATCTTACCAATATTACGCAAAAGGAGCTTGAGGAAAAATGATTGCATTAGCGCCTTTAAGCGACAGGAAAGAAATAAGCCGCTTATTTTCGGAAAACGGACTTGCGTTTACCGAAAGCTCGGGCTGTGTGTCGGCAAAATGCGGTAAAGAGGTGTTAGGCTTTTGCCTTTACGATTTAGACAAAAGCGGTATTACAATATATAA
Source organism: uncultured Clostridia bacterium (assembly GCA_945875045.1). Taxonomy (GTDB): domain Bacteria; phylum Bacillota; class Clostridia; order Oscillospirales; family Acutalibacteraceae; genus UBA737. The sequence continues at coordinate 5,428 of CAMCIX010000129.1, forward strand.
AAT
>CAMCIX010000130.1 GCA_945875045.1 uncultured Clostridia bacterium
AGATGTAGAGAGGTCTCGTGGGCTCGGAGATGTGTATAAGAGACAGCTCAATAAGGGCTTCGGGCACCGCCGAAATATCCGTATTTTTAAAGATATTCAAAATGTCGCCGTCGTCGAGATAATTGCTTAGCCCGTCTGTGCATAAAAGAAGGGAATCGCCGTCGCTAAGCTTTATAACCGCACTGTCGGGCGTAACGTTTTCCTCCGCTCCGACAGCCCTTGTAATAACGTTCTTGCGCGGATGCACCTTTGCGTCCTCGGGGGTTATCTTCCCGCTCTCGACAAGGGACTGAACAACCGAATGGTCGCGGGTAAGCTGTCTGATTTCCTCGTTCACAAGGTAAATTCGGCTGTCTCCCACATTTGCGATAACCGCGACGTCCTCCTTTACGAGAGCGATAACCGCCGTAGTACCCATACCCGAAAGCGACGGGTCGTTTACCGACATATCGTAAAGCTCTATATTAGCGCTTATAACGGCGTTTCTCACAAGCGTTTCAAGCTCACCTGCGGACATATCATTTCGATAGGATTTGATAATATACTCCGAAATGTGCCTTACTGCGTTCTCACTCGCAACGCTCCCCGCGTTTGCGCCGCCCATTCCGTCGCAGACCACCGCGAAAACCGTGCTGTCGGATATACGTCCTGCAAAATACGCGTCCTGATTATCCGCTCTGACCTTTCCTTTGTCGGTTTTACTGAATATTTTCACTGCCTTCCCCCTCCTTTACCCGTTTTCTAAGCTGACCGCAGGAAGCGTCTATATCCGCTCCCAGCGTTCTTCTAACCGTGGCGTTTACGCCCTTTTTTACAAGCAAATCTTTAAAATGCAGTATTTTATTTTTATTCGGCTTTTTAAAGGAATTTTCCTTTACCGGATTGGCAGGTATAAGATTGACGTGGCACATTATGCCCTTTAGCCTTCGCGCAAGCTCCTCTGCGCATTTATCGCTGTCGTTCACTCCGTCTATCAGCGCGTACTCAAAGGAAATACGCCGTGTTGTAACCGCCTGATATTCCTTGCACGCCCTTAACAGCTCGTCTATATTCCATCTTTTATTGACCCTCATTATCGAGGAGCGTATTTCGTCGTTAGGCGCGTGGAGTGAAATTGAAAGTGTTATCGGGAAATTATATTCCTTAAGCTTTTTAATTCCGCTTACTACCCCCGAGGTGGAAAGGGAAATATGCCTGAGCCCCATGTTTAGCCCTCCGCTGTCCGACACAAGCCTTAAAAACCTTACCGAATTATCAAAGTTATCAAGCGGCTCGCCCATACCCATCATAACGACATTTGAGACCCTTATGCCGTTGTCCCGCTCGGCGGCGGTTATCTGGGCTAACATTTCGGAGGCGGTTAAATTCCTTGTAAGTCCCGCTATGCCCGAGGCGCAAAAGCTGCACCCCATTCTGCACCCGACCTGGGTTGAAATACAAACGGTATAGCCGTGTTCATATTTCATAAGCACCGATTCGATATACTCGCCGTCATAAAGCTCGTAAACATACTTTACCGTTTCGTCAAGCCGTGAGCAAAGCCGTCTTACAATCTTAACGTCGGCAATATAGGTCTTTTCCTTTAGCTCGTTTCTAAGCGTCTGCGGAATATTCGTCATATTGTCAAAATCGGTCTCGCCCGACTGTAGCCAGCGGTAAAGCTGTGCCGCGCGGAATTTAGGCTGACCCATACCGCCGAGCATTTCCTCAAGCTCGGTTAAATACATAGACCTTATATCCTGTTTTTCCAAACGCGGCACCTCCTTTAATCCTTAACTATTAACGCACAGTAGAACCCGTCTGTTTTATCAATATGCGGCAAATAGGTGTGTTCATACATTTTACGAAAACCATTATACTCCATTATGAAGGAATTTACAAGTTTTTCATTTTCCGCCCGTCTTAAAGTACAGGTAGAGTATAAAATTCTTCCGCCTTTTTTAAGATAGCGGGCGGCGTTTTGGAGTATTTTGTGCTGGAGCGCCTCAAGCTCCGCAAAATCATTTTCAGGCTTATATTTAATATCAGGCTTTCGTCTTAAAACGCCAAGACCCGAGCAGGGTACGTCGCAGAGGATACAGTCAAATTTGCCTAAATCCTCATTGTAACGGGAAGCGTCCGCCGTAATTGGCTTTATCATATCAATTCCTAACCGCTCCGCTCCGCTTTTAATAAGTCCTACCCGCTGTTCATACAGGTCGCAGGAAACAATTTCTCCCGCGTTTTCCATTAAGAGCGCCATAGTAAAGCTTTTGCCCCCGGGCGCGGCGCACATATCGAGTACCCTTTCGCCCTTTTTGGGGTTAAGCACCGATACTGCGGTTTGGGAGGAAAGATCCTCCGCATAGAAAAAGCCCATTTTATATAAATCAAAGTCGGCGGCGTCGATTCCTTTTTTAAGTATCAGCGCGTTTTCGGTTTCTGCTGTATCGGTAGGTATTCCGCGCTTTTCAAGCTCTGTTTTCAGAGTATCGGTATCGGTTTTCAAGGTGTTTACCCTTATAATAACCGGCGCGGGCTTTAGGCTTTCCTTTAAAAGCTCCTCGGCGGTATCGGCTCCGTAATCGGTTATAAAGCTGTTTATTATCCATTTGGGGCAGGAATACTTAACCGAAAGAGATTGCGGGTCTTTACCGTCGGGCAGGGTTATTTCGTTCCGCAAAATATTACGCAAAACTGCGTTTGCAAAGCCCGCGTTGCGGCTCTCACGTGAAGACTTAATAAGCTTAACCGCCTCGTTTACCGCCGCGCTGTCGGGAACCTTGTCCATAAACATAATCTGGTAAACCGCACTCCGCAAAACCTCTAAGGTAAAGGGCGCAACCTTTTTAAGCGGAGTTTTTATGAATTTTGAAAGCACAAAATCTATTGTTATTCTGCGGTCAAGCACACCGTAAAAAATCGCCGAAGCAAACGCCCTGTCCGCGTTTTCAAGCCCGCTTTCCCTTAAAACGGCGTTAAGGGCTATATTTGAATACGCCGAGTCGTTCTCGACCTTTAAAAGCGCCTTTACCGCCGCCTTTCTCGGGTTACTCACAGCCTATCACCGTACCTACGGCTATCGGTCTGCCGCAAAGCATCTGCTTAGCAGACATAGGCTTCGAGCCCTCGGGCTGAACCGTTACAAGCTCTATCGCCGTGCCGTCCTTACAGGCGATAACAAGACTGTCGGTGCTTTTTATAACCGTACCCGCCTTAGCATTCGTATTATCTGCAACCGCCGCCTTAATAACCTTTATACGCTTATTTTCAAGAAAGAAGTAGGCGCAGGGCCACGAATAATAACCTCTTACCGCGTTATGAATTTCTGTTGCGGTCATATTCTTAAAATCAAGAAAAGCCATTTCCTTTTTAATTATAGGTGCATAGCTTGCTTTTTCCTCGTCCTGCTTTTTAGGGGTTATATTGCCCTTTTCCAAGTCGGAAAGGGTATTTACCAAAAGCTCGGCGGTTAAACCCGAAAGTCGGTCAAAAAGCTCCTCGGCGGTTTCCTCGTCTCCGATTTCGGTTTTTGCGGTTTTTAAAATATCGCCCGTATCCATTCCCTCGTCCATTTTCATTGCCGTAACGCCCGTTTCGGTTTCTCCGCAGACAATGCACCACTGAATCGGCGAAGCTCCGCGGTATTTAGGCAATAGTGACGCGTGACCGTTTACACAGCCGTATTTAGGAATATTAAGAATCTCTTTCGGAAGTATCTTTCCGTACGCCACAACCACTATAGCGTCAGGAGCGATTTCCTTTAAAATTTCCTCTGCCTTTCCGTCCCTTAGGGTATTCGGCTGATAAACCGCAATACCGTGATTTTCGGCGCATACCTTAACCGGCGGCGGGGTTATAATATGCTTTCTGCCGACGGGTTTATCGGGCTGTGCGAAAACCGCCGCCACGTTATGCCCCGCCGATATTAACGCCTCTAAAGTATTAACCGCGTAATCGGGAGTTCCCATAAATACAAGCTTCATTTATTCACCTCTGCGACGGATTTTTTTATCGGTCTTATCTATATAAAGTATGCCGTCAAGGTGGTCGATTTCGTGGCAGAGCGCCCTCGCCTTAAAGCCCTCGGCGGTTATTGTAAAGCTGTTGCCCTTTCTGTCCTGCGCACGGACGGTCACCGTCATAGGTCTTGTTACGCTCTCATATCTGTTAGGAATGGAAAGACAACCTTCCTCCCCTGTTTGCTCCCCGCTCATACTCTCAATAACGGGGTTTACAAGCTCGATTATACCGTCCCCCACATCTACTATGCAGTAACGCCTTAATATTCCAATCTGCGGTGCGGCAAGCCCTACGCCCTCCGCCTTATACATAGTCTCCGCCATATCGTCAAGGGTCATTGCGAGTTTATCGTCAAAGGTCATCTGGGTACGGCAAACCTTTCTTAAAATATCGTCGCCAAGCTTTACTATGTTTCTTATAGCCAAATTAATTTCCTCCTAAATAACGGTATCGGGATTAATATCCGCGATAACCGCCGTATCGGGTAAGCGCTTAATTTCAAGTGCGGTTCTAAGCATTTCCCTGAATCTTTTATTATTTTTGCATTTTATAATCATTCGGTATCGGTATTTGCCGTTCACCACAGGCACCGACGCGGGGGCAGGACCCAAAATAATCAGCTTAACGTCAGCGTACTCATCTTTTAGCATTTCCTTAATATTGGAAAAAATGCCGTTTACCGCCGTTTCGGCGTATTTACGCTCGCCCGAACGCGCACCGACTATACATATATCACAGTAGGGCGGGTAAATCATAAGCTTCCTGGTCATTATCTCGCTTTCGTAAAAGCCCTCGTAATCCTGTTTTGCGGCAAGCCCTATAAGCTCGCTGTCGGGGTTTATCGACTGGACTATCGCAAGACCTGCGCTTTCTCCCCTGCCCGCTCTGCCTACAACCTGCGTAAGGAGAGAAAAGGTACGCTCAAAGCTTCTGAAATCCTCGCTGAAGGCGGCGCTGTCCGCCCCCAAAACGCCAACAAGGGTAACATTTGGGAAATCAAGCCCCTTTGCTACCATCTGAGTACCTAAAAGTATATCGTATTCACCGTTTGCAAAGGCGGTTAAATACTCGGAGTAGGATTCACGCGCTAAGGTACTGTCCGCGTCAACCCTTAATACCCTCGCCTTTGGAAAAAGGTTTTTTATCTCCTCTTCTAATTTTTGGGTTCCGGCACCCAAAAACTTCATATGGCTGTTACCGCATTCGGGACATTTTGTATCCGCCGAAACAGAATAACCGCAGTAATGGCACATCATTCGGTGATTTGCCGAATGATATGTAAGCGAAATACTGCAATTGGGGCAGGTCATAACATACCCGCAATTAGGGCAGGAAATATAGGTGCTGTCTCTTATACACATCTCCGAGCCCACGAGACCTCTCTACATCT
>CAMCIX010000131.1 GCA_945875045.1 uncultured Clostridia bacterium
ATTATAAAGAACTTAAAGAAAATAAAGTTAATCTTAAATTTCGCGAGAGTATTATAGTTTATATCCTGTATTCGACTCTTGCTTCAATGATAGGAAAGATAAAAAGATGATAAATAAAAAAGACTGCTGTGGTTGTACGGCATGTTCGCATATATGCCCCGTAAAATGTATTGAAATGAAAGAGGATAAGGAGGGCTTCCTTTATCCTGCTGTTGATAATGAGAAATGTATTCATTGTCATAAATGCGAAAGGGTTTGCCCGATTGGGAATTTAATAAATTATAATAACGAAACAAAGACTTTTATAGGTTATAATAAAAACGAAGCAATCAGAGAAAAAAGCTCTTCAGGGGGGATATTTTCTCTTGCCGCCGAATGGATTATAGAACAAAACGGCGTAGTTTTCGGTGCGGCGTTTGATGAAGATTTTGAGGTTTGCCAAATTGCGGTGGAAACTAAGGAAGAACTTTCAAAATTACGCGGGAGTAAGTATGTTCAAAGCAGGTTAGAAGACGCATATCCAAAGGTTCAACAATACTTAGAGAATAACCGTAAGGTTTTGTTTACGGGAACGGGATGCCAGATTGCGGGATTAAAAAAGTATCTAAATAAAGATTATGAAAATCTATATACGGTTGATGTTCTTTGCCACGGAGTACCGTCGCCGAAAATCTGGAAAATGTACTTAGAGGAGAAAAAGAAACAATATAATGCACCTATTCAAAAAATAGAATTTCGCAATAAAGAAAGCGGTTGGAAAAACTTTTCAGTAAATATAGAGTTTGCCGATAACCGGCGGTATTGCATAAAATTTTACGAAGATAAATTTATGCAAATGTTTTTAGGCAATATTGATTTGCGCCCGTCCTGCCATAACTGCCGTTTTAAAGGCTTTCCGCGAATATCGGATATGACGATAGGCGACAGCTGGGGAATAGAAAATTATATGCCTGATATGGACGACGACAGGGGCACATCGGTTATTGTTGTAAATTCATTAAAGGGCAAACAAATGCTTGAAGCGGTTGTGGGAAGCCTTAATTTAAAAGAAGCAAGCCTTGATAAAGCCTTGCCGAAAGCAGAAATAAGGAAACAATCGGTTGAAATTCACCCAAACAGGGTAAAGTTTTTTAAGTGTGTAGAAAAGGGCGAAAGCATTGATGCTTTATGCGCTTGTCTGTCGAAAAGCTTAATACAGAAGGTTTTGTCTCTTATACGATATATTTTTATGAGGTTGGGAGCATTATGACGGCAATATCAAGGATTAGTGAAACCGAGCGAATACTGCTTGAATATTTAGGGGAGAGTTTAAAGTCCTCTGATAATGCCTGTGAAATACCCGAACTTAGTAATGAAGAATGGGAGCGGATATATTCTATTGCCGACCGTCACGAGGTTTCGGTTTTAATGGGGGATATATTTAACTCTGTTAATTTGTCCGACAAAACACAAAGTGATTTTCAGCTTAAAACGGCGAGAACAGTACATAAGGGTATAAGACTTCAGGCGATTAATACAAGGCTTACAGCTCTTTTGGAAAAAGAGGGTATAAGAGCGGTCACCCTAAAGGGCTATGCCGTGGCAAGGTTTTATCCCGTCCCGGAATTCAGAAAGACAACCGATATTGATTTTTTTCTCTTTAGCAAAGAGGACGAAAAAAAAGCGGTAAAAATTCTTTGTGAAAACGGATTTAGACCCTCGAAGGAATGGCACGCAAACCACCATTCGGTATTGTTTTCCGAAAGAAATGAATCGGTTGAGCTTCATAGGTTGTGGGCGGACAAGTTTAAGAATAAGCGCCTTAATAAGTATCTTGAAAATCTGCAAAAAGAAAGCGTTAACCAATGCCGGACAATAGAATCGGACGGTCAAAAGCTTTATGTGTATGATGCGGCGCATCAGGCGTTTTATTTGCTTATACATATGTTAGGTCACTTTGTCGGGGGCGGGTTTGGACTTAGAAATCTTTGTGACTGGGTTGTTTTGTGGGAAAATTGCGAGGATGAAAACTCCAAAAAGGCTTTTATAAAAATGGCACAGGACAGCGGAACAGAGAAATTCGCAAGGGCTGTCTCCTCGGTTTGTGTCGAATATCTCGGACTGTCAAAAGCAAAGTGTCCGTTTCCTTATGATAATCTTACCGAAAAAGAATTGACCGAAGAATTTTTAAGGGATATTTTGGATGCGGGAGAGTTCGGCTACAGTGAATCTGCGCGAATGGTGGGTATGGACGGAAGTTCGTTTATCTCCTACATAAAGGAATTTCATCACCAAATGCACATTAACTTCCCGAAATCGGGCAGGGTGATACTGCTTTGGCCTGTTTTGTGGATTGCAACGCTTTTTCGCTTTTTGAGGAATAATAAAAAATTAAACCGCGCGCCTGTCCGAGATATTATAAATAAAGCGGGCGAGCGTGGTAAGCTTGTAAAAAGGCTTACATCGAATAAAAAGAACGGCTGATTATTTTTTCAGCCGTCCTAATGAATATCCGTATTTTGTAATATCGCTTTCGTTAGCCATAAAAACTGTCTGTCCGCCTGTTTCGCTCTTTACGGAAAAATAAATGAGATATTCTCCTTGTTTCAGTTCCTTTACGGGAAGCGTTGCCGTAAAGGTCTTTTTGCTTTTGCTTCCGATACATTCAAAATCAGCATCTATCGGAATCCGTACGCAGTCTTCGGTTTCTTTATTTATAAGCGTAACAGAGCTTTCAAAGGGTTTTAATGTGTTTGAAAAGCCGCTGTTTTTGACAGTGATTTCAAGTGTATATTCAGACCTTAAAAAGCCTGATTTTTTCAGTTTGCAGGAGTCGATAAAATAGCGGTATCCGAGATGGGCTTTGATATAACTGTAGCCGTCGCAACCGTTAAATGCGCCCTCTCCTGTCCAAACAGAGCTTTTCCATTTTTCAATAACTCGGCTGTCATAGTCTTCATTAAGGTAGGAAATATGCATTGTTTTTAGAGCCGAAACAGCGGTCTCAAAGCGGCTTAAATTACTGTTATAAACAACTTCGCCTCCGTTTGGAACATATCGGCACAGTTTATTTTGAAATATTAGTTCTTTCTTTCTTTCGCCTTCGGCGTATGTGCCGAGGTCGCTTTCAGAACCTAAAATACCGTCATTAAAAAGTCCCAGTCGTGAAAAAAGCGGTTTTTTTATGCTAAATGCCGATATTTTTTCGGGCGGATTGTAAATTTCGGTTACGCTCCGCCATTGTGCGGGGGTGCGTAATGACAGGTATATTGACGGGTCAATAACATCGTTTAGTTTGTTTATTAGTTGCTTTAATGAGTTTACATCACAGAATTTAGAATGGTGCATTTCGCCCCAATTGCCGATAAACACGCCCTGCATAATATATATGCAATCACGGTGGCGGTTAATCGTCGGAGCAATTTGTTCAATATGTTTTAAAACCAAATTTAATGAGTCCGGCTCGGTTGCGAGAGCGATTCCGTCCCAATCATAGAGAAAACGGAGAATAAGCTTTGTACCGTTCGGGGACTGAGCCCATTTCGCTAAAATATCATTTAACTGTTCAAGCCCCTTTTCACTTATGTCGGTTGTATGGTAATTCTTAAGATTTATTTCAAGTAAAACTAATTGATCGGTATATTTATTTATTTGATCGGTGTAGTTGGCATACTTGTCATAGCTATCCGACAATGTATAACCGATAATATGATAGAATCCGCAATAAGGATTTTGCAGGGGTTTATTGCTTTCCGAAAAAACTTCGGCAGTGTAATAGGCACGACCGAAAAAGCAAACTATTTTCAACACAATGATAGTTGCAATTAACGTTAATACAGATATTAAAAGAATTATATGTTGAAAATTCAGGGATTTCAATGTATTGCCCCCTTGATTAATTATACACATCAATAATACCATATGTGTGCTCAATTATCAATATTATAAAAGGTCATACGGTTTCTGATCAGCAAAAACTAAAATGAAACTTTGGAAAAAATTCATATCGGAATTTCTGCGACGGTATTAGCTCTTGCACTTGTGCTAGGCATTACCGTATAATTTTATATTTCTTCATTTTGAGTTCTTCCTTAAAATATATTTTTTGTAATGGTACAATGCTTTCAGCACATATTGTTCTGCTTGTTTATCATTCGAATTTGCGGGCAGATATTGGTTGAGTTTTTCTGCCGAAAAGCGGTATTTTGGCTTTCTTCATCTAAATAAGAAAGTTCAACAGCAGGCTGCATTTTCATTCTGCCGCTGTCGATGAACTCAAGCAATTCGGGTACAAGATTGGTAAGACGAATATATATTGCCATCTGTGCGGCACTTCCTCCTGTTTGCTCGCCAACAATTTCTCTTGATTTTTTATACTTGTGCTCAAGTTGATTACAAGTTAAGTCCGTTCGTTTGCCTTGCTGTTTTATAGCGTTCGACTTTATCTTGTACGAAAAAGCTTTTTCGCTCGGCAGGATTTTAGAGCGTTGGCAGTTACTGTCAACCATCATAATTACCGCCTCATTATCATCTACATCAACAACTATTGCTTGAATTTCACTGATCTTCAAAATTTCATAGGCTCGTTTTCTGCGATGTCCTGAAATAAGTTCATATCTACCGTCTACTTTTTTGCGGACGATAATGGGGTTAAGTAAGCCGTTTGCTTCAATACTATTAGGTACGGAAAAATCACAAAATCGTTGCCGTGAAACTACTCGCCTTGAAATTACCCCATAAAACACTGAAAGCCCTTGAAAAATCAAGAGATTTCACATGCTGTTCCTTATTGAACAAGATTTATGTAAAGATGTGGCAAAAAAGATTCCGTCTTGACGCGAGAAAAAAACTGAAAAAAGAAGAACCTCGAATACGCGTCTGCGTACCGAGGCACTCGGTTGGCCCGCCTGAAGGGATTCAAACCCCCAGTCTTCAGAATCGGAATGTGCTGCGTTATCCAGCTGCGCCACAGGCGGTTATATAAAGGACGGTTTTAACCGTCCTTTTTTATTGAGCTTAGAATCCGTTGGGGTTGTTCTTCTGCCAACGCCAGGTATCCTCGCACATTTCGTCAATTCCGTATTTTGCAACCCAGCCAAGCAGCTTTTCCGCTTTATCCGCGTTTGCATAAACCCGATTTGATTAAAAGAGTCCGTAAACTGATTGCCTAACAAATAATTACTATATTTTCTTTTAAAGCGACTTCCGGTCATTTCTGTTGTTACGTTCTTTTTTAACCTTGCGGTTAAAAATTCAGATTTCCACCCGCCTTCTGTTTTTACTGCGGACTTTTACAATTGTCTATTATATTAAAAATATTATCATATTTATTATGTATTATACAGGACATGCTATGTCTGTCTCTTATACACATCTCCG
>CAMCIX010000132.1 GCA_945875045.1 uncultured Clostridia bacterium
ATCCGTTCCCTACATTATCCGTTTTTAACGTAGGGAAGGCATTTATGCCTTCCGCATCTAATGTCTAACGTCTAAAATCTAATATCTAAATTTGCAGAGACCCTCCCCTACAAACACACAAATAAACCCCGATTTGTCTCTTAAAAAGCAAATTTAAAACCCGCACCGAATTTTACCTCGGTGCGGGTTTTTATAAAGGTCTAATGTCTAAATCAGTACATTCCGCCCTGTGCGGCTGCAGCAGCTGCCGCGGCGTTAGCCGCCGCCTTGTCTTCCTTCTTCTCGGCGACAAGGCTCTCGGTGGTGAGAACCATTGCCGCAACAGAAGCGGCGTTTTCAAGTGCTGAGCGTGTAACCTTGGTCGGGTCAACGATTCCTGCCTCTAACATATCGGTATATTGCTCCTTGTAAGCGTCAAAGCCGTAATTAACCTTGCCGCTGTTTACAATCTTATCGATAATTACAGAGCCTTCAAGACCGGAGTTAAACGCAATCTGTCTGATAGGAGCCTCAAGAGCCTTAAGAACAATGCTAACGCCCGTCTTTTCGTCGCCCTCGACGGTATCAAGCAGAGCCTTTACGGCAGGAATAGCGTTGATAAGCGCTACGCCGCCGCCCGCGACGATACCCTCTTCAACAGCCGCCTTTGTAGCCGAGAGAGCGTCCTCAATGCGGAGCTTCTTATCCTTCATTTCAATCTCGGTTGCGGCGCCGACCTTGATTACGGCAACACCGCCCGCTAACTTCGCAAGTCTTTCCTGGAGCTTTTCCTTATCGAAATCGGAGGTTGTGTTTGCAAGCTCGTTTCTAATCTGACCGATTCTGTCCTTAATAGCGGTAGAATCACCCGCACCGTCAACAATGATGGTGTTCTCCTTTGTAACCTTAACCTGACGGGCGCGGCCTAACTGTTCCATAGTGGTCTCCTTAAGCTCGAGACCCAACTCCTCGGAAATAACCTCGCCGCCTGTAAGGATAGCTATATCGCGCAGCATTTCCTTACGTCTGTCGCCAAAGCCCGGAGCCTTAACCGCAACGCAGGTAAAGGTGCCGCGAAGCTTATTGACGATAAGGGTCGAAAGTGCCTCGCCCTCAACGTCCTCGGCGATAATAAGGAGCTTTTTGCCTGCCTGAACAATCTGTTCAAGGAGGGGGAGAATTTCCTGAATGTTGGAAATCTTTTTATCGGTTATAAGAATCAGGGCGTCGTCAAGGACTGCCTCCATCTTGTCGGAATCGGTAGCCATATAAGGGGTGATGTAGCCGCGGTCGAACTGCATACCCTCAACAACCTCGGAATAGGTCTCGGCGGTCTTTGATTCCTCAACCGTGATAACGCCGTCGGCGGTAACCTTGCTCATAGCCTCGGCGATAAGCTTACCTATAACCTCGTCGCCCGAGGAAATTGTGGCAACACGCGCAATGTCGTCGCTGCCGCTTACCTTTTTGGAATTGTTTACAACGGTATCAATAGCGGTATCTACGGCGTTTTTAATTCCCTTCTTAACTACCATCGGGTTCGCGCCCGCGGCTACGTTCTTCATACCCTCTTTAATAAGAGCCTGTGCCAAAACGGTAGCGGTGGTTGTACCGTCGCCCGCGGCGTCGTTGGTCTTAACCGAAACCTCTTTTACAAGCTGAGCGCCCATATTCTCAAACGGGTCTTCAAGCTCGATTTCCTTAGCGATTGTAACGCCGTCATTGGTGATAAGGGGCGAGCCGTACTGCTTTTCGAGCACAACGTTTCTGCCCTTAGGTCCTAAGGTAACCTTAACCGCGTCCGCTAATTTATCAACGCCCGCCTGAAGCGCCTTGCGTGCGTCCTCACCGAAAATTACATTCTTTGCCATAGTAAAACCCTCCAGTAATTATCTTATTCAACGATTGCCAAAATATCGGACTGATGAAGAATTGTGTATTCCTCGCCGTCAATCTTAATATCTGTACCCGAATACTTAGCGGCGATAACCTTGTCGCCCGCCTTTACGGTCATAACGACCTCCTTGCCGTCAACCGTTCCGCCGGGTCCTACGGCTACAACAACCGCCACCTGCGGCTTTTCCTTAGCGGAAGACGTAAGCACGATACCGCTTTTTGTGGTTTCCTCCGCCTCTGTCGCCTTGATAACGACATTGTCTGCCAAAGGTTTAATGTTCATAATAAAATTCCTCCTATATGAATTTAAACAGCGAGCATATAACGCTTAAAACTTATGCGTTTTTTGAGTTGCGAAATACTGTTCTTCGGCTCCCCTTGTCAGGGGAGCTGGCTGCGAAGCAGACTGAGGGGTAGTAAATTGTGATTTTCTCTCCCTCCGTCACGGCAAGCCGCGCCACCTCCCTCGTCAGAGGGAGGCAAATCGGTTTTTCGACAGTCTAAAACGCTTTGTAATTATGCGTTTTCCCGTTTTCGAGTTTAATTATACACCAAAGTCAGGAAAAGTCAATACCGAAAAATAAAATTCAAATTATGTTAATATTTTAAGCGAATTTTTGTTAATAAATCAATTATTTTCCTTGTTTTCCGACAGGGTTTTATAAATCTTGTCGAATATATTATTAAGTATAAACCTTTCTTCAACCGTTACGTCCCTTATCAAACGCTCATAAAACTTCTCCTGAGCCATACTTACCGACTTTGCGATTATTCCGCCCCTACCCGTTATTTTAATGCGCTGCATACGGCGGTCACCGTCGTCGCTCGTAATCTCAATAAGTCCGTTATTTAGGAGCTGTTCTATAGCCTTAGAGGCATATGCCTTTGAAAAGCCTCTCATTTTCACAGCGTCCGAGGCAAGACTGTATTCGGGATTGTTAAAGAAAAAAACCAGTACGTCCGCCTCCTGTTTTGTAATCCCCGAGCGCCTTGCCGCAGACTCTATCGCCGCGGTATAAGAATCGGCAATCGCCTTCTGGGTCTTTAAAAATTTTGTAATATCCGAATTGTTCATAATTTATTTTCACTCCTGCTATTGACAACAAATTAGTTTCTATGTAAACTATATTTCGTACTCTTTATATTTTACCTTCTTTAGGAGTGTTTGTAAATGGTTAATTTCATAATTTATTTAATCGCCGGCTTGGGTGCGGGTATAGGCACGGGGCTTGCGGGGCTTTCGGCGGCGGCGGTTATCTCGCCTATGCTTATTACCTTTCTGCATTTTGACGCGTATGAGGCGGTGGGAATCGCCCTCGCCTCGGACGTGCTTGCCTCGGCGGTGTCGTCCTACACATACGCTAAAAACAAAAATATTGATATTAAAAACGGGCTTGTTATGCTTTTCTCCACCCTTGTTTTCACGGTTATAGGCAGCTTTTTAGCCTCCCTTGTGCCCAACTCGACAATGGGCGGCTTTTCGGTGGTTATGACCTTTATTTTGGGACTGCGCTTTATCTTTAAGCCCGTTATGACCGAAAAGGACAGGGTGATGAACAAAACCCGAAAGCAGGCTATAATACAGTCGCTTATCTGCGGCATGGTAATAGGCAGTATATGCGGCTTTATCGGCGCGGGCGGCGGAATGATGATGCTACTTATCTTAACGAGCGTATTAGGCTACAAGCTTAAAACCGCCGTGGGAACAAGCGTGTTTATTATGACCTTTACCGCCCTTACGGGGGCTGTTTCCCACTTTTCCATCGGCTCTCTGCCCGATATGACCGCCCTCATCTGCTGTGTGTTATTCACCCTTATCGGCGCGCGGGTTTCGGCGGTATTTGCTAACAAAACATCCGCCCGAAAGCTCAACCTTGTAACGGGTATAGTTTTAGCAGTCCTCGGTGCGGCGATGATTATTGTTAAATTCTTAGCGGATTAGATAATAAATCGTCGGGAGCAAGCTACTGCACTACTGTATATATTTTAAGCATACCTCCTATGCGAAATAAATCGGGAATTTTTTGTTGAAAAAATCAGTTTCGGCGATTGACAAAATATAAAGAGGTGTGGTATAATCAAACCATACAATATATAGTTCTTTGTGACTGACGGATAAGTGGAGCACCACATGAATCAAAGAACGAGTCAAGCCGACCGTCTGGGCATACTTATCTTTGTCGGATAAGTGTGCCTTTTTTTGTCATTTGGAGGATCATTATGAAAAAAATTGCAATCATTATGGGAAGCGACAGCGACCTGCCCGTTGTTTCAAAGGCTGCGGATACCCTTAAATGCTTCGGCGTACCCTTTGAGGTACACGTTTTTTCGGCGCACCGCACACCCGAGGAGGCAAAAGAGTTCAGCTCAGCCGCCCGCGAAAACGGCTTTGGCGCAATAATCGCCGCGGCGGGAATGGCGGCTCACCTTGCGGGGGCTATTGCCGCTAACACTACCCTTCCTGTTATAGGAATACCAATTAAATCAGCAGGCTTAGGCGGTATTGACGCGCTTCTCTCAACCGTGCAGATGCCCTCGGGCATACCTGTCGCCACGGTTGCTATTGACGGCGCTGTTAATGCCGCTTTGCTGTGCGTGGAAATATTGGCGGTAACCGATTCGGAATTAGCCCAAAAGCTTGATAACAAGCGCAAAGCCGATTACGAAAAGGTATTAAATAAAAACAAGGCTGTCGAAGAGCAGTTCAATATCTAAAACGGAGGAAATTAAAATGGAAAAAACAACACAACTTTACGAGGGCAAGGCAAAAAAGGTATTTGCTACCGAAAATCCTGAATATGTAATCGTCTCCTATAAGGACGACGCGACCGCCCTTGACGGTCTTAAAAAGGGTACTATTACGGGCAAGGGCGTTATCAACAACAGGATGTCAAACTTCCTCTGCCGCTTGCTTGAAAAGCAGGGCGTTCCCACCCACTATGTCGAGGAATTAAACGACCGCGAAACCGTGGTAAAAAAGGTAAGCATTGTACCGCTTGAGGTTATTATCCGCAACATTTCGGCAGGCTCCTTTGCAAAGCGCTACGGCGTTGAGGAGGGCATTGTTTTTGACGAGCCGACAATCGAGTTTTCCTACAAAAACGACGACCTGCACGACCCGCTTATAAACGAATATCACGCCCTTGCCTTAAAGCTTGCCTCAAGACAAGAAATCGATACAATTAAATCAATGGCGTTTAAGGTAAACGAAATTTTAAAGGAATATTTCCTCTCGCTTAACGTAAAGTTAGTTGACTTCAAGCTTGAGTTCGGAAGACTGTCCGACGGCACTATCGTTTTAGCCGACGAAATCTCCCCCGACACCTGCCGTTTCTGGGACGCAGACACCAACGAAAAGCTTGACAACTGTCTCTTATACACATCTCCGAGCCAACGAGACCTCTCTACATCTCGTATG
>CAMCIX010000133.1 GCA_945875045.1 uncultured Clostridia bacterium
CTGCGGCTACCGCCGCGAACATCAGAAGTATTCCAAGCGATACGATAAAGGAAATCGCCTTAATTATCTTGTCGAGATGCTTAAAAACGCCGTTTCCGTAATTTTGGGATACCGCCTTTAAGCTGCTTTTGGTTTTGGGAAGTGATGAGGAGCTTATATCCTCAAACATTAAATCTTCATTATTATCAGCCAACGCGGAGCGCTCCTTTCGGTTTTAGATTTTTTTAACCCCTATTGTAACCGCCTCGCCGTTAATATCCCAGTCCTTTGTAAAGCCTACGGGGGTTTCGGCTGTAAGCGAGTCTGCAAGGGTGTCGCCCTTGATGTCGTCCTGCTTTTTAAGGGCGGTGTCCGTGACCTTTGTGCTTCCCTCTATTGTAACCGAGATGTGGTCGGTCACGTTAAAGCCCGCCTCCTTACGCATAGTTTGAATCTTGCTTATAAGCTCCCTTACAAAGCCCTCCTCAATAAGCTCCTCGGTAAGGGTTGTATCGATTGCAACCGTGATTCCGCGGTCGGTTACGGTATAGAAGCCGTCCTTTTGCTTTGCTTCAATAAGCAAATCCTCGGTTTCAAGCTTGACTGTTCCGGACGGTAAATCAAGTTCAATATAACCGTCATTATCAAGCTGTTTTTTAGCGGCTGTTCCGTCGATTTCGGAAAGCGCGGTTCTTATTTCGTTAAGCTGTTTTCCGAACTTAGGTCCTACCGTCTTAAGCTGGGGCTTGAACTGATAGGTTACAAAGCCGTCGACGCTGTCGGTAAAGCTTACATTCTTTATGTTAAGCTCGTCACGGATAATGTCGGTGTAAAAGCCGTCTAAATCGCCGTCAAGCTTTACATACATAGTAGCCAGCGGCTGGCGGTTTTTAAGCGCCGCGCCGTTTCTTGCGGCTCTGCCTAATACTACTATTTCAAGCACCTTGTCCATATTGCTTTCAAGCTCTTTATCGATTGCATTCTCATCAACCGTCGGGAACTCGCAGAGATGTATGCTCTCGGGCGCCGACTTATCCACGCTTCTTACAAGGTTTTGGTAAATGCTCTCGGTCATAAAGGGAATCATAGGCGCCGCCGCCTTAGCGGTGGTGACAAGGGCGGTGTAAAGGGTCATATACGCCGCTATTTTATCCTCCGGCAGACCCTGCACCCAGTAACGCTCGCGACCGCGGCGAACATACCAGTTGCTCATATCGTCCACAAATTCCTGAAGAGCTCTTGCCGCCTCGGGTATGCGGTAATCGGCTAAATTCTCGTCAACCGATTTCACCATTGAATTAAGCTTTGATAAGAGCCACTTATCCATTACTGTAAGGGCGCAGTTTTTAAGCTCGTACCTTGTCGGGTCAAACTCGTCAATATTCGCGTACAGCACATAGAAGGCGTAGGTATTCCACAGCGTGCCCATAAACTTGCGCTGACCCTCGGTAACCGCCTTATCGTGGAAGCGGTTGGGCAACCACGGGGCGGAGTTGGTGTAGAAATACCAGCGAATCGCGTCGGCTCCGAACTTCTCAAGCGCGTCAAACGGGTCAACCGCGTTGCCCTTTGATTTACTCATCTTCTGACCGTTCTCGTCCTGAACGTGACCTAAAACGATAACATTTTTGAATGGAGCCTTATCAAAAATAAGGGTGGAAATAGCAAGCAGAGAGTAGAACCAGCCTCTTGTCTGGTCAACCGCCTCGGAAATAAAGTCGGCGGGGAACTGAGATTCAAACAGCTCCTTATTCTCAAAGGGATAGTGGTGCTGTGCAAAGGGCATTGAGCCCGAATCGAACCAGCAGTCGATAACCTCGGGAACGCGGTGCATTTCCTTGCCGCAATGGGGGCATTTTATGGTTACCGCGTCAATGTAGGGGCGGTGAAGCTCAATATCGTCGGGGCAGTTATCCGACATACTCTTTAATTCCTCAATACTGCCTATCGAGTGCATATGACCGCACTCGCATTGCCAGATATTAAGCGGAGTTCCCCAGTATCTGTTACGGGAAATACCCCAGTCCTGAACATTTTTAAGCCAGTCGCCGAAGCGGCCCTTGCCTATGCTTTCGGGAATCCAGTTTATAGTGTCGTTGTTGCGGATAAGGTCGTCCTTAACATCGGTCATTTTTATAAACCAGGACTCGCGGGCGTAGTAGATAAGCGGCGTATCGCAGCGCCAGCAGTAGGGATAATCGTGCTCGAACTTAGGCGCGTCAAACAAAAGCCCCTTAGCGTCTAAATCCACCAAAACCTTGGGGTCGGCGTCCTTAACGAAAAGACCTGCATAGGGGGTTTCCTCGGTCATTTCACCCTTGCCGTCAACAAACTGAACGAAGGGCAGGTCATAGCGTCTTCCGACCTTAGCGTCGTCCTCACCGAAGGCGGGGGCGATATGAACAATGCCTGTACCGTCGCTCATGGTAACATAACTGTCGCAGGTGATAAAGAAAGCCTTTTTATTCTGCTTTTCGCAAACAGGTTTTGCACATTCAAACAGCGGCTCATATTCTTTATATTCAAGCGCACTGCCCTTGTATTCCTCTAAAATTTCGTAAGCGGGGGCTTCCTCTGTGGCAAGCTTACCCAAAACCTTATCGAGCAGCTCCTTTGCCATATAGTAGGTGTAGCCGTCCGCCGCCTTTACCTTGCAGTAGGTGTCGTCCGGGTTTACGCAGAGCGCGACGTTTGAGGGCAAGGTCCATGGAGTGGTCGTCCAAGCAAGGAAATAAGCGTCCTCGCCCACAGCCTTAAAGCGTACCACCGCGCTTCGCTCCTTAACGCTCTTATAGCCTTGCGCCACCTCGTGGGAGGAAAGCGGGGTTCCGCAGCGCGGGCAGTAAGGAACTATCTTAAAGCCCTTATAAAGCAGACCTTTATCGTAAATCTGTTTAAGAGCCCACCATTCGGATTCTATAAAATTGTTATCATAGGTAACGTACGGGTCGTCCATATCCGCCCAGAAGCCGACGGTTTTGGAGAAATCCTCCCACATACCCTTGTATTTCCAAACGCTTTCCTTGCAGTGCTCGATAAAGGGCTCTAAGCCGTACTCCTCAATCTGCTCCTTTCCGTCGAGCCCTAACATTTTTTCAACCTCAAGCTCAACAGGCAGACCGTGGGTGTCCCACCCCGCCTTTCTCGGAACCATATAACCCTTCATAGTGCGGTAACGCGGAATCATATCCTTAATAACGCGGGTGAGCACGTGACCGATATGGGGCTTGCCGTTAGCGGTCGGGGGTCCGTCGTAAAAGACATAGGGCTCGCCCTTTGCTCTTGAGTCTATGCTCTTTTCAAATATTTTTTCGTCTTCCCAAAATTTTTCTACCTTTTTTTCCTCTTCAACGAAGTTAAGGTTTGGGGAAATGCTTTTGTACACGGTTTTATTTCTCCTTTCAAATAAAAAAGTCCCCGTCCATAATAGGACGAAGACTGTATACTGCTTCAAACCACCTATTACGGCAGACAAACATCTGCGTTCCCTATAACGCGGGAAAAGCGGAGCGGCTTAATACGCAAAAAGCGGTTCAGCCGTCGGCTCGGGAGTGATACTGCTATTAAACGGCAATCGGACTTGCACCCTCTCCGACTCGCTGAAATACCGTGAAAAATAACACCGTCTCCGTCACAGCCTTTGGTATTTAATTTTTAAATTTCAGATTATTCCTTAAAATTTCAGATTATTCCTTAACGGAGGGAATCTGCTGTTTTAAAGCGGCGCGGGTCTTTCTTACCTCGCCCAAATTGGCGGTAAGTCCCTCGTCGGCACGGCGCATAATATCGTCAACAAAGTCCTGCGCCGCCTTTCTCATTTCACGGCTCTTGGTCTGGGCTGTGGCAATAATCTCCGCCGCCTTCTGCTGAGCTAATTTTACGATTTCCTCTTGGGCGGTCATAGCCTTTGCGCGCTCCTCGGCGTTTCTGATAATTCCGTCTGCCTCGCGCTTGGCGTTTGTAATAATGTCCGCACGGTCTGCAACTATTCCCTTTGCCTGCTTAATCTCGGCGGGAATGTTAAGGCGGATATCGTCCACAACCGCTCTCAATTTTTCAACGTCAACCACGGTCTTTTTACCGGGGATTTTGATACCGCTGTCCAAAACCTCGTCAAACTGTTCAAGTAATTCATCAAGTGTCATTTTAAATTCCTCCGTAAAATCAGTCAGTTATTTTTTATGTAAATCCTGTTTATTATGTCCTGCTTTATAACCTCGGGGACAAAGCTTGAAATGTCTCCTCCCATACTCGCCACCTGCTTTACCATACTCGAGCTCAAGTACATATTCTGCGAGGCGGTGGTTAAAAACAGGGTCTCAACATTCGGATTAAGCTTCTTATTGGTAAGCGCCATTTGAAATTCATATTCAAAATCGGACATAGCGCGAAGACCCTTTATTATTGCGCCGGCGCCCCGCTGTGCGGCGTAATCGGCGAGAAGCCCGTCATAATGCGCCACCTCAACGTTATCGAGCGAGGAAATACATTTTTTAATCATTTCCACCCGCTCCTCGGGGGTAAAGGAGCAATGCTTTGCGCCGTTGCTCGCCACCACGACAATCAGCTTGTCAACCATTTTAGCAGCTCTTGTAATAATGTCAAGATGACCGCAGGTAACAGGGTCAAAGCTGCCTGGACAAATTGCTGTAAGCTTGTTCACGGCTCCTCTCCTTTCCGATAGACCGTCACCAAAACCTTGCCGTAGCGGTAGGTTTTATAAACCGAAAAGCCGCCAACCGACGGTTCAACGGCGACCTCGGGCGGATGCTCGCAGACTATCATACCGTAGTCGCTCATAAGCGGAAGCACCGCCTTAACGGCAGGCATAAGCAGTCCCGCGGCATAGGGTGGGTCGAGAAAAACGATATCAAATGTTTCCCTGCACGCCGCCGCAAACGCCGAGTAATCCGAGCGGAAAACCCGCGCCTTTTCACCAAAGCCGGTAAGCTCGATATTCTGCTTAACAATTTTTACCGAGGAATCCGACGAGTCCACAAAAACCGCGCTCTCCGCCCCGCGGCTTAAAGCCTCAAGCCCCAATTGACCCGAGCCCGCGAACAAATCGAGCACTCGCCTGCCCTCAATATCAAACTGCAGGGCGCTGAAAAGCCCCTCTTTAACACGTTCGGGAGTGGGACGAACTTCCCTGCCCTCTAACGTAACAAGCCGTTTGCCTTTAGCGGCTCCGGTAATAATTCGCATCTGTATCACCAAAAAGAAAAGTCTATAAAGAGCATACTACTCTATATAACCTGTCTCTTATACACATCTCCGAGCCCACGAGACCTCTCTACAT
>CAMCIX010000134.1 GCA_945875045.1 uncultured Clostridia bacterium
AGTTACAAAAAAACCGAGAGTATAGACCAAATCAAAAACGAGCTTGAAGAGCTTTCGGAAAAAGCCGCAAGGCAAAAGGAGATTAAGCAAAGACTTAATTATATTGTTCGCGACGTGGGAAATATTACATATGACGAGGCGCGGGAAAGGCTTTCCTCGTTGCCCGACTATGTAAAAGGCGAAACCGATTTTGACGCCTTAAAGCGGGAGTATGACGGCGTTTCCGCATTGCTTTCTCAAAAAAGGGAAAAGCTTGCCGCCGCTAAGGCTTCCGCCCTTTCAAGGCTTGAAGCAGCGGAAAATCCCGACGAATTAAAAAAGGAAATCGCCGAATTAAAGCAAAAAACCGATAGACAGGCTCGGTTTGTCAAGGCGGCTGACATTGCCTTAGAGGTGCTAAAGGACAGCTTTGCCGAGCTTCGAAGAGGCTACGGCTCTGCCTTAGAGCAAAAGGCGGGTGAAATTTTTAAGGGGCTTACGGGCGGCAGATACGAGGGTATGCAGATTTCCAAGTCTTTTGATATAAGCGTGGAAAAATCGGGTGTTTTCGGCGGCAAGGAGGTAGCCTTTCTAAGCTCGGGCACAGCCGATCAGGCGTATTTAAGCCTTAGACTTGCGCTGTCCGCCCTGATTTTTGAAAATGCGGAGAGCCTGCCTGTTTTGCTTGATGATACGCTTGCCCAGTATGACGATAAAAGAGCCGAAGCCGCGCTTGAATATCTTAAAGAATATTCCGAAAACGGGCAGATAATAATGTTCACCTGCCACCGCTCGATTTATTCTTCTGCTGAAAAATCGGGAGCGGAATGTCAGGCGTTTTAGATGTTAGACATTAGATGCGGAAGGCATAAATGCCTTCCCTACAGTTGGTAATTAAAACGGATTGCGTAGGGAACGGATTTATCCGTTCCGCAATTTAGACGTTAGATTTTAGACGTTAGATATTAGACAATCGGACCGTCCGCTGCCAATTCCCGAACGCGGGACACAAGCCCCACCCAACATTCAATTATTCAATTAAAGCAATATTTTATAAAGCTCGTCAATATTTTCTGCGATATAATCAGCGCCTGCGGATTCTAATTCCTCTCGGTTGCCGAAGCCGTAAAGCACGCCGACACAGGCTATGCCGTTTTGCTTTGCCCCGAAAATATCGTGGTGACGGTCGCCTACCATAACGGCGAGTGATTTATCCGTAATATTACATTCTTTAAGGGCGTAGGCTATGACCGCGTCCTTTTTGTTTCGCGTTTCGTCTATAGTCGCTCCCGCGGCGTAATCGAAATACTGTATCAGGTTAAAATGCTCAAGGATAAGTCTTGCAAATTTCTCGGGCTTTGAGGTGGCGAGAATAACGGTTTTGCCCTTTTCTTTAAGCGCACTTAAAAATTCGGGTATGCCGTCATAGACCGCATTTTCATAAAGCCCCGTTGTCTCGTAATACTCTCTGTAAAGCTTTACCGCCTCCTGTGCTTTTTCGGCGTCAAAGCCGCAAAAGTCACTAAAGCCGTCCAAAAGGGGAGGACCTATAAATTTACAAAGGGTTTCATACGGCGGAATAGGGGCGCCCAGCTTTTGAAGGGCGTATTTTACCGAATTTGTAATACCTAATGCGGAGTCGGTAATTGTTCCGTCCAAATCAAAGAGTATATATTTATATTTTTTCATTTCTGCTCCTTAAAAAACGGGAGGAGACAAAGCCCCTCCCGTAATATACAATTATTTTGAAGCCGATACGGTCTCTTTTTCCGTCTCGGGAGCGTTGTCGAGCTGTTCGTGTGAAAGTAGCGGCTCAACGTTTTTGCCCTTAATTTCTCTGTCGACATAGTTTTTAGTAATTTTAACAACAAGCGGGATTAAAACAACAACGCCTATAAGGTTAGGTATCATCATAAGTCCGTTAAAGGTATCTGAAATATCCCAAGCAAGGCTTGAAGTAAGCACCGCGCCGAATATAACGGTGCAAACGTGAATTATCTTGAATACAATCGTAGTCTTTGCGCCGAATAGGTATTCCCAAGCCTTTGAGCCGTAATGGGACCAGCCGAGAACCGTGGTGAAGGCAAAAAGGAACATAGCGACAGCAATAAACTTTTGACCGATGTTTCCGAAACTGAAAACGGTATTAAACGCGCCGCCGACCAGAGTTGCGTCGTTAAGTCCGTCTGCAACAGCGCCTGTTTTTGCATTGAATACGCCCGAGGTTAAAACAACAAGAGCGGTCATTGTGCAAACTATCATAGTATCGGCAAATACCTCGAATATGCCCCACATACCCTGCTTAACAGGTTCCTTTACATTTGAGTTTGAGTGAACCATAACCGAGGAACCTAAGCCTGCCTCGTTAGAGAATACGCCGCGCTTAAAGCCCTGCTGAGCCGCAAGCATAATAGCGCTGCCGATAGTTCCGCCGACAAAGGCTTCGGGCTTGAAGGCGTTTACAAATATAGCTTTAAACGCAGGGAGGATATGCGCGTAATTTACGCCTATAACCACAAGGCTGCCCGCTACAAAAAGCACAACCATAAAAGGTACGATTTTTTCCGCAACACCGGCAATTCTCTTAAGTCCGCCGAGTGTTATAAGGGCGACTAAAACCATAATTACCGCCCCTAAAATAATATTATAAAGGGAAACTCCCGCAAAAACCTCTATAGAAGAAAGGGAAGACACATCAAAAGCTACGGCGACATTGGCAACAATCTTGTTTACCTGTCCCATACTGCCGATACCAAAGGACGCGAGCATTGTAAAGATACAGAAAAGAACTGCCAAAACCTTACCTATGTATTTGCAGTGCTTTTTCTTGCCGAGACCGTCCTGCAAATAATACATAGCGCCGCCCGACCATTCGTCGTTTGAGTTTTTGCGGCGGAAAAAGATACCCAAAACATTTTCGGAATAGTTTGTCATCATACCCAAAAATGCGGCTATCCACATCCATAAAACCGCACCTGCACCGCCTACGCAAATCGCGGCGGCAACTCCGGCTATATTACCGGTACCAACCGTAGCCGCAAGAGCGGTACACAACGCCTGAAACGGGGAAATAGCGCCTTTTTCTTTGGTGTGACCTATTACTTCCTTTTTGAAAAGACTTCCTATGGTATTGCTCCACCAATGCTTCAAATGGGACACCTGAAACACCTTTGTGGAAAGTGTGGCAATCACACCCGTACCAAGCAGAAGAATAAGCCCTACCCAGCCCCAAACGAAACCGTTAACGGCACCGTTTAGTTCTTCGATTTTTGATAAAACAGCCTCCATAATTAAAAACTCCTTAAAAAATATTAAAGCCGAGCCTAAAATAAGGCTCGGCAAAAGAAGCGTAAAAATCCCGCTTAAAACGGTTAATAAGCTTTGTCCTTTTGCCTGAGAGATTAGCGGAAAACCGCCTTGCCCCTTCGGCACCCGCGCAAAAAAGGCGGGCTTCTCCAAAGTACTATCGGCTTACAGTCTCTGCCCGAAAACGGACGCCTGAGAGTGTTACTCCTTCGGCAACGGATATGTTTTTCCTGTAAGCGTCATATAGATTTATTAATTTAATACCTATTATAACACATAATTATGCGATTGCAAGAAAAATTTTTTAAGAAAAAACGCTTTATCGCTTTAAAATATTAAATTTTTTTAAAAAATGCTTAATTTTTTATTGACTGGAAGAAAAAATAGTAGTATTCTAAAAAACAGAAAAAATTAACGGAGGTCTTTTTAATGTTTAAATCCGAATACTTAAAAAGGGTTTACGCCGGCGTTGAGTCCCGTAACCCGAACGAAAAGGAATTTTTACAGGCGGTAAAAGAGGTTCTTGAATCCTTAGAGCCGGTTGTAGAGGCTAACCCGAAGCTTGAGGCTAACGGCATTTTAGAGAGAATCGTTGAGCCCGAGAGACAGATTTTCTTCCGCGTTTCCTGGGTTGACGATAACGGCAAGGTTCAGGTAAACCGCGGTTTCAGAGTTCAGTTCAACTCTGCTATCGGACCGTATAAGGGCGGCATCCGTCTGCACCCCTCGGTTAACGCTTCGGTTATCAAGTTCTTAGGCTTTGAGCAGATTTTCAAGAACAGCTTAACAGGTCTTCCGATAGGCGGCGGCAAGGGCGGCTCCGACTTTGACCCCAAGGGCAAGTCGGACGGAGAAATTATGCGCTTCTGCCAGAGCTTTATGACCGAGCTTTCCAAGCACATCGGCGCTGATACCGACGTTCCCGCGGGAGACATCGGAACGGGTGCTCGCGAAATCGGCTTTATGTACGGTCAGTACAAGAGACTTCGCAACGAGTTCACAGGCGTTCTTACCGGTAAGGGTCTTACATACGGCGGCTCTCTTGCACGTACCGAGGCTACAGGCTACGGCGTTTGCTACTACACCGAGGAAATGCTTAAATGTATGAAGAACGACTCCTTTAAGGGCAAGACCGTCGTTATTTCGGGCTCGGGCAACGTTGCTATCTACGCGACCCAAAAGGCTACAGAGCTTGGCGGCAAGGTTGTGGCGCTTTCCGACTCCAACGGCTATATCTATGACCCCAACGGCGTAAACCTTGACGTTGTTAAGCAGATTAAAGAGGTTGAGCGCGGAAGAATTAAGGAATATGTTGAGCGCGTTCAGGGTGCTGAGTACCACGAGGGCTGCAGCGGTATCTGGACAATTAAGTGCGACATCGCGCTTCCCTGCGCTACACAGAACGAAATCGATGAGAACTCCGCTAAGACGCTTGTTAAGAACGGCGTAATCGCGGTTGCCGAGGGCGCTAATATGCCCTCTACTCCCGAGGCTATCGAGGCTTTCCAGAGCGCGGGCGTACTCTTTGGACCCGCAAAGGCGGCAAACGCGGGCGGCGTTGCTACCTCTGCGCTTGAGATGAGCCAGAACTCTATGAGATACAGCTGGACCTTTGAAGAGGTTGACGCTAAATTAAAGGACATTATGGTGAACATTTTCCACAATTCCTACAATGCCGCTAAGAAGTACGGTATGGAGGGCAATCTGCTTGCGGGCGCTAATATCGCCGGCTTTGAAAAGGTTGCCGACGCTATGCTCGCTCAGGGTATTGCGTATTAATTTGTTACTTTAATGTATGTACAAATATAGCCTCCCTTGCCTAAAGGGAGGGGGACCGCGTTAGCGGTGGAGGGATTCGGGTCGCCTTTCTACAAACCTAATATCCCCCAGTCAGCTTCGCTGACAGCCCCCTTTAGGCAAGGGGGCCTTTATTTTTATGGAATGATTTTTATAGTTTGACATTTAGGCATATTA
>CAMCIX010000135.1 GCA_945875045.1 uncultured Clostridia bacterium
GTGGGCTGAACTTCTTATCTCATTATTTTCTTTCATTTGAAAAACCTCCTGTATTTTGAGTATCGGTCGCCAAACCACTACTTTTATACCGGAGGTTCTTCTCTTTATTTCATATTGGTTTTACTCGACTTCAACAACGCCGTCTGCTTTGACAGTTATTTTCATTCCGTCCTTGACATAGTTTAAAAATTCATCGCCGAGTGAATCGATAACAGGCATAGTCACCTTGTCAACCCAAACATCAGCGAGAACCGCTCCGGCAGCCGCAAGCGAGTCGATGTGATTGGCAAAAAGCATACAGGCAGGATTTTTCTCCATTGAGCAGGCGCAATAAAGCACCAGTCCACCCGTAGTAGAGCCTATAGTCTGAGGTAAACAAAGGGCCTTGTTTAAAAGCGATTTGCCGTAAAGTTCCCTATTGCTCTGATCGCCGCATTTAACTTCCTTATCCCCAAACTGCAACGCCATTTGAAACGAGGCTAATGTATTAAATCCTTCTCTTGTCACAACCGCCTCGGCAGTTACTTCACCGGGGGTTACAACTCTTCCTTTAAACTGTCTCATTGGTTCTTACCTCCTGTGATAATTTCGAGGATTTCCTCATCGGTATAATATCTTGCACTTGAGTAGGTACGGAGTTTATTTGAGGAGGTGATAACCGGCAGCTTTTTACAAAGAGGATTATTCATATACATAAGTGGGCAAATATACGAGGTAATAACACCCGTTGCTTTGAGTCTTGCCGCATATTCGGTTTTTTCAAAGTTTTCCAAAACTGCGGGCGCGGCGGTAAATACGGTGTTAATACTAACCTTATTTTTGCCGTTCTTTTTAAGCCCGGTTTCTATTTTCTCGGTCCAGCTTTTGAGCTGTTCCAAGGAAAGATGAGGACAGCCCACAAAGCAAAGCTTCGGTTTAGCGTCGGGGTTTTTCCAGATTACGGGATAGTTATTTTTTACCCTTTCCAGTTCGGCGTCGTCAATGATATATTCCCTTGCGCCGTCTGCTATGAGGCTTTCGCCAAGCTCTTTAGCTTCGGGTGTAAGGTTCGCAATATGGTAAAGACCGACCGCACCGTTAGAGGCTGTTGCCGCACCGAAATCCTTTAAATATGCACAAGCCGAGTCATCAAGTTCATTACCGAGCCATTTATCAAGACCGACAACATAAGGCACGTCCTCCATAACCCTCATACCTATAGCCGAGCCGAGGAGCTGTGCCTCGGGCTTTTTTGTGGTTTGCACCCTTACAACCCAGGTTGCTTTTCTGCCTTCATCGGTAAGAAGTCCAAAGTAAGGAACATATCCTACAATAGAACCCATAATATCGATAATACCCGAATTTCGGTTACAGCGAGCGCCAAGCACCGAGTTAGCATAAACCACCGCACTGGACTCTGCCCAAGAAAGAACATCCCCCTTTTGAGGCTTATTGCCGACCTCGTCCATATAGCAGGTGCATGAAAAAGCGTCTTTATCCATAAGACCTAACCTGTTAAGCTGACCTTCGTAGAAATCCTGCTTAGTATACATAAATTTATTAAAAACAAGTTTTTGTAAAAGGTTCGCAGGAACATTTTTGTCAAGAGGACGGGGGTCAACCGAGAATTTTTGCTCCGACGCAACACTGGCATCAAGGAGCTGCTGCATTAAATCATATACGGGAGACATTACCTTAAGACCGAAGGATGTTACAAGGTGGTTATATTTTGAGGTGATAGGTACAAGTTTTTCGGCTTCAAATGCATCGCCGTACATAACTAAGGTTTTCATAACCTTTGCAAGTGTTTCACCCTTTTCACCGTCAAGAACGGCTTGCTGTTCTTTTGTTAAAATCATTTTTATCTTCCCCTTACAGTTTCATACAAGTGCTCCAAGCGCCCCAAATAACGCTGCGGAGATTTCCTACCTTATTAGCGTCACCGATTATATGAATGTGTCTGCCCTTTGAAGCAATCGGCGCTGGATTATATCCGACCGAAAGAATAACAGAATCGGAATTTACGGTAAAGACCTTGCCCTGTTTATCTTTAAGGGTAACGCTTCCGTCCTTTATCTCCGAAAGCGAGGTTTCAAGATAAACCGGAACCTTGTTAGTCTTAAAGAAGTCACGCAAATAGCTCGTGTTCGCAAGACAAATACCGGGAGTCGTGATAAGGTCGTCCTGCATTTCCACAATTACAGGTTTTTTGCCGTTAAGATAGAGGTCGTATGCGATTTCGCATCCCGTAAGTCCGCCGCCGATAACTACAACGTTCTCACCGACGGTCTTGTTTCCGAGCAGATAGTCTACCGCTTCTACAGCGGTTTCGGCACCCTTTACGGGAAGCGTTTTCGCCTTAGCACCGGTAGCCACAATTATCTCATCGGCGTCAAGTTGATTTACATCCCCGATTTCGGTATTAAAGTTTACCTTGATGGGATACTTGGCAAGTTCACGGATATACCAGGCAATAAGTGCCCTATCCTTTTCCTTAAAGGAAGGAGCCGCCGCCGCAATAAACACACCGCCTAAGTTTTCGGACTTTTCGTAAAGAGTTACCTTATGTCCTCGCTTCGCACAAACAAGGGCGGCTTCCATACCGCCGATACCGCCGCCGATAACAGCAATCTTCTTTTGCTTCTTGGCAGGCGAGATATGGTATTTCTTTGATTGCATCGTTTCGGGATTAAGTGCACAACGGGAGAGCCCCATAGTATCTGTCAAAGCCTGTGTATTTGCGTGTCCCTTAGAGGAGGAGAAGTTGAAGCAACCGCTGTGACAGCAAATACAAGGTTTAATGTCCTCAAGTCTGTCCTCAATCAATTTTGTAACCCATTCGGGATCAACAAGGAATTGACGGGCAACACCGACAGCGTCAATTTTACCCTCGGCAACAGCCTTAGCACCGATCTCTGCGTTCATTCTGCCGGCACACACAACCGGAATATCGACAAATTTCTTAATATGTGCCACATCTTCAAGATTGCAGTTTTCGGGCATATACATAGGCGGATGTGCCCAGTACCAAGAGTCATAGGTTCCGTTATCGGCATTAAGCATATCGTAGCCCGCATCCTGCAAATACTTTGCCGCCTTTTCGGATTCTTCCATATTACGGCCGACCTCGGTGTATTCTTCACCGGGCATGGCGCCTTCGCAGAAGCCCTTCATTTTTGATTCCACCGAATAACGAAGGGATACAGGATAATCTTGACTGCAAGCCTCTTTAATTGCCTTTACCGCCTCGGCGGCAAAACGGTAACGGTTTTCAAGGCTTCCGCCGTATTCGTCGGTTCGCTTATTGAAAAACTCGATTGAAAATTGGTCAAGCAAATACCCCTCGTGGACAGCGTGGACCTCCACACCGTCAACACCTGCTTCTTTACAAAGCTTTGCGGTCTTAGCAAACGCTTCGATAATTTCGTGTATTTGCTCAACCGTCATTTCGGGACACTCTATATCATGTGCCCAACGTGATTTTTGGGGAGATGGAGACGCAAGCTCATGTGAAGTATCGATAATCGGCTTTATTACCGCACGGGTAAATTTGTTTTTATGTAAGGGTGCTATAAGCTCGGTAATCGCCCAAGAACGCCCCATACCCGCGGTAAGCTGAATAAAGAGCTTTGCGCCCGTCTTATGGATTTCGTCCATAAAGACTTTTAGCTCCTCAAACATTTTCGGGTTTTGCCAAAGCCATTTTCCCCAAAAGGTGTCACGCAAGGGAGCAATGCCGGGGATAATAAGACCTACATTGTTTTTGGCTCTTTCAAGAAAAAGCTTTGCCGCCTCCTTGTCAAAGTGACATCCTGTAAGCTCAAACCATCCAAACAGCGAGGTTCCTCCCATAGGACACATTACGATTCTGTTTTTGATTTCGACATTACCGATTTTCCAAGGCGTAAACAGCGCCTCGTATTTTGGGTCTGTTTTGCTCATAAAAGACCTTCCTTTCAATATTTCTTCCTTTAATCCTCTAAGCTAAATGTAAATACCGCGTCGGGATCGTCGTAATTCTCGTTGGGTATCCACATCATCGTTTTATCGGTAAGGTTATAAACTACGCTATGCACAGTACAACCGTTGCCGTCGTCATTTTTCCAACTTCTTCTTCCGACAATACTGAGAATATCCATCGCCGCCTTTTCGTCCTCTACGATACCGTTTGTCTTATTCAGTTCTTCATATATTCTTTCATAGCGGTCATAACCCTTTTTATCCTCCACAGGCGACCCGTCATAATATCCGGGCTGAATGACAAAGTTGGTGATAACCTGATAATCGGTACCCGCTTCCATATCGCCTATATGCGCGTCATTGTCATTATAGGTTACCTTAAGCTCTCTTTTGGAACCGTCGTTATCGGTTGCGTCTGTTCCGTTAACCCATTCAAGAACAGCACTTTTTCCGCTTGCATCCGCAACCATATAGTGATAAGAGGTTTTAGCCGAATCGTGCAAATCATAAGCTGATGCAATTTCCACCGCTTCTTCCACATTGTCTGCATAATCAAGAATGAGACGAAGTAGTGTTGTTGAAGTGAAATCGGGTTTGTCTGTGTTTTGGTCGGTCGCAACGGTTTCCTCGCCGCCCTGATATGTCATATAAATTCCGCAGCTGACTCCTGCATCGTTGATACCGTCGAGGGGTGCGTAAGCTGCCGCAAGACAGGTGATTTTGTCCATCAATCCCTCGATATTCTTATTTACATCAATACCTAAAAATTGAAGATCTACGGTAGAAATTGTGGAATGACGACCTTCGTTCTTTTCGGTAAAGACAATGCAGGTATTAGTTTTTGAAAAATCATAGTTTCTGCCGAATACAACATCGCCGTCTTTTGTTTTGGCTGTGAAGGATGAACAGGCGATTTCGGGGTCGCTGATGCCCATATCAATAAGACCCTTGGTGATATTTGAAGTGATAAATTCAATCAATTCCGAATCGCTTTTAACGCCGCCCTGTTTAACAAATTCATCAAGGTAAAAATCTCCTTTAACATTCATTGTATAAACTGCACCGTCAAAGTGAGCGTCGTTTCTCTCACGGACAAGCTTCATACTTGCAATAGTAGAAATTTCATTATGCCATATAGCGTATACCGTAACGCAAAGCACAAGAATGACGGCTAATATCGTCGCAGTAACTCCAATGAGAATTTTTTTCCAAAGCTTCACTTTAGTTTCTGTCTCTTATACACATCTCCGAGCCCACGAGACCTCTCTACATCTC
>CAMCIX010000136.1 GCA_945875045.1 uncultured Clostridia bacterium
CACGCATGCGGCTGCCCTCGGTAAATTATATATGCGGGTGTGGCGGAATTGGCAGTTTTGCGCCGAGCGCCTCCTGCGGAGGAAACAGCGAGAGCGCAAAAGGCGCCGCGGTCGAAATTTTGCACCGCTCCAAGGTGCTAAAAATTTCGGGCACCGCAAGAGTCACGCATGCGGCTGCCCTCGGTAAATTATATATGCGGGTGTGGCGGAATTGGCAGACGCACCAGCCTTAGGAGCTGGCGCTTTAGCGTGCAGGTTCAAGTCCTGTCACCCGCACCAACCGAGTGCCTCGGTACGCAGACGCGTAATTAAGACACTTCTTTTATTGAGCCTTCACTCTCACGTTGAAGCGCCATATTAACAGTAAAATATTATGAAGGCATAGCTCAGTTGGTTAGAGTACCTGCTTGACATGCAGGGGGTCGGTGGTTCAAGTCCACTTGTCTTCACCAGTCGGAATGTTCTTAAAGGATTTGAGAATTCTTTAAGAACATTCCTTTTTTATACTCATTTTTAGTATGCTCTTAAGCACTTAAAATTACCTTTTAATATGTTCTGAGGGATAAATCATTACGAAGCTTTCGAAGACGTATATGATACTTGAACGCCTTGACGGGTATCCAACGTTATCTCAGCATTTGGAATAGGTAGATCATCAGGAATGGAAATGGCTCCTATGCAGTTGTAATAAATTACTATTTTCTGAGTACGCTTACCATCCACTATTTCTGTTTGGTGTACCTCTATTTTTTCAACCAGCTCATTAAGCATCAGCGGCGTAAGCTTCTTTACACGAGTATATTTTTTGACCGCTGATATAAAGAAATCTGCTTGTCCGGCTTTTTCAGACATTTCATCGTAAGCTTTTTTAAGCTGTTCTACTCTTTCAGCTATTGATCTTTGTTCACTCTCATATTTTGCTGAAAGTTTTCCAAACCGTTCATCCGATATTTTCCCCGATACATTATCCTCATACATGCGCTCAAATAACCTGTCAATTTCTTTATTGCGTGAAATTAAGGCATTTAATTCACCGCAGCAGGTCTTTTTATGGCTCTCCAAAACTTCTTTTGAATATGCTGTAACGGCTCGTGTAAATTCATCCTCATATTTGCAAGCAAATCTGGTAAGACGACGTATTTCACTTAAAACCACCTGTTCAAGAAAATCAACACGTACATAATGTGTTGACTTGCATTTCTTTTGCTTGCCTTTGTTGTAGTTTTGACAATTAAAATACTTAATACTCGGATTTTGCTGATTGAAATGGTATCCTAATTTACCGCCGCAGTCTGAGCATACCAGCAGTCCGGAAAACATATTGTGTTCTCCGTTGCTCATCTTGCGCCTACGGGTTTTACCGCGCATTTCCTGAATTCTTTCAAAGGTTGCTCTGTCTCGTATCGGTTCATGAACATTTTCAAACACCATCATATCTTCAGGGTCGTTCCTGATTCGCTTTTTGTTCTTATACGAAATAGAGTAAGTTTTGAAATTGATGACATCACCGCAATATTCCTGTAAGCTAAGAATTTTTATAATCGTAGTTGAATTCCAGCTATAAGGTCCGGCAGTGTGTTGCTTTAAAGGCTTCTTATATCCTTTTTCCACAGCATACGCAGTAGGCGTTAATAGCATTTTCTCCGATAGAATCGAAGCAATTTGCTCAGTACCATAGCCTGAAAGAGTCAGTGTATCTATCATCTTTACTACCCGCGCTGCTTCTTCATCAACAACCCAATGATTTGGATCTTTATCATCTCGCTTATAACCGTACGGCGGCGCTCCAAGCGGTACGCCGGACGAACCTTTAACCTTATTGCTAAGCCGTCGTTTTTTGCTGATATCCCGTGAATACCATTCGTTAAACAAATTTTTAATTGGAGCAAATTCACTCTCGCCTTCAAAAGAATCTATACCATCTGAAACAGCGACAAGTCTTATTCCGTTTTCAGGGAAAAATTCTTCGATTAATCGTCCGACTTCAATATAGTTTCTTCCCAATCGCGAAAGATCCTTTACAAATACCGCTCCGCCCTTTCCAAGCTTTAGTTGCTCAATCATTTCGTTGAACTTTGGCCGATTCATTGTTACCCCTGAAATACCGTCGTCGAAAAAGTGAACAATATGGGTGTAGCCTTTTTCTTTTGCAACCTTTGTTAATAGCTTTTTCTGATTTGCTATACTATAGCTCTCACCTTCCAAATCATCATCACGCGATAAACGTTCGTACAGAAAAGCAATATCTGAATGTATTTTTTTCTTGTTTAACCAACTCATACTTCCTCCCTTCCGCAGTCAAATAACAGTACCGTAATCGCTGTACCAACTGCTGAAAAGTCAATCCCGATCAATTTCATTTTTTATTACCAATCTTTTAAACAGAGGCTTAAGCACAGAAATAATAAAGGGAAATATGTATAAGAGCTTCCCTACGGACAAAACCGAACGGCAATGGATATGCGACAATCTCGCCGCCCGATACGATTTAACCGACGTGCCCGGTTTTTACCGTTCGGGCGGACGGTGGAGCATAATAGGTCTTAAAAGCGGTATTCTTATTACCATATGCAGTAAGGATAATTTAATACAGGGCTTGCAGATACGCTTTGACAATCCTCCCGTAAAGCGCGTCACCACCGCCGACGGCAAGGTAACCGAAAAGGTCGGCGGACGCTTCCGCTGGCTCTCAACCGGCGGAAACGGCTTTACTGACGGCACGGGGATAACAAGCTATATCCATGTCACGGGAGACGTATCAAGCGATACTCTTTATCTTACCGAAGGAGGAATGAAGGCCGACATTGCCAGCTATCTGTCGGGCGGCAGGCTGTTTATTGGGCTTACTGGAGTACAGAATGTCCGGTACTTAAAGGAGATTGTCACCTCCCTGCACCCAAAGCGAATAGTCGAATGCTTGGATATGGACGTTAGAACCAATCCGCAGGTGCAGAGAGCGCAGTCCAAAATACAGGCTATCTGCACCCCGCTTTGCGAGGAATATAAACGCTTTTTCTGGCCCAAAGAGCAAAAATGGATTGATGATTATATGCTGTTTATGAAGCTTAAAAAGGAACACGAGGAAAAAATCAAGGAGGAAAACTATGTTTGAACCCTGTAAAGTAGAAGCTATGGTGAATTCCACAGGCAAAAGAAAAGAGGTATTCATTGTCAAGTACGACGACGTTAATCACTGCAAGGCTGTTGTTTACAACAAGCTCTGCACCGCGATTTACAACACCTTTACCGGACTTTTCTATGTGGACGATAAGTTCGGAGTAATTGACAGGCTTAAATAATAAACAGGAGGAAAAATATATGCCGGAAATGCAGTCTTTTATGGGAGTAAACGAGGGTAACGGAGGAATAATCGGCAAGCTGCTGCATTATTCCACCTCAAACATTCTGATTCCGAAAAACACATTTGTACAGCTCGGAAAAGCCTTCAATTTACCGAAGGTTAAGCCTGCTCGGGAATCAAAATCGAGCGCCTACCGTTACGCGACAACGGCGCTTAAGGAGCGCGTAGTAACCAAGGACTTAAGTGGTACGCATATCTACAGAATATACTGCCGCGACAACAAGCAGGATACGTCTGCGGTTATCTGCAGAGAGCTTGTCAAGGAAACTATGAACGCCGCCACAAACAGCTACAAAAAGCTTGCAAACATAGCCTTTAAGCGTGAAACAGAGGAAATGTATTACGACAATCTTGCAGACGACGCCGATGTTAATGCGGAAGACTACTGTCAACAGGCGCTTACGCTGTTTGAGAAGTTCAGGAATTGCTACAATTCCGACCACGTCGATTCGGTAGTGCAGTATCTGCTCGATAAAATGCAGGCGGTGAAGATAAACATTCACGGCAATCTGTATTTTATCCCAAGCACCCACCTGCCCCTTCTTAACGTGTTGGAGGATTATATCGAGGCGCTTTCAAAAAATAATATTAACGACGGAAACGTATCGTCAAACAGTATGTTTGTAGCCGACGACGAAAAACAGCGCGAGAAAATGGCGGCTGAATTTTATATGAACTACCGCCGCGACATCGAAGCCTACAAGGAGCGCATACAGCACTTTATCGACAGCGGCTGCGATTCTGCCGCTGTAATCGAACGCTGGCTTAAGAAAATTGAGGCGCTGAAGCTAAAAAAGGCGACCTACGAACAGGTACTTAAACGCCAGCTTGACGACCTCGACCGCGACTTTGCTCTTTTACAGATGCAGTCGCAGGAGCTGTCGGTCAGAGCCGGAAAGAACCAAATCAAAATGCCCTTAGCGGCATAAAAAACAACACCGTCTTCCCCATCAGGGTAGGCGGTGTTTAATAATTTCCCTTTACTGTTTTCTAAATCTTTTTTTCTCAACAGATTTAATATAGTTTTTCTGCAATTCCTTTGGCTTATAGAAAAATTCCACTTCTGATTTTGTAAGTAAATTCTTTTCTCTTTTTTGTTTCAATAATTCAACGGAGCAAATAAAATCCGCAACCTGCAACAAAAAATACTTTTTCGGAGAAGCGTTTTTAAATTCGACTGTTAATTTGGTATTTAAAATCGCATTAAGTATATAGCTTAGTTCGCTTTGCCCATTATCGTAATATACAATAATTCTGTCAAACGAATGAAAATACTCCATATTGTCGCTTATAAATCCTGCCAATTGTTTAGCTATGCTCGCAGACAATGTATGCTTATTTTTACACTCTCTTTTATTTACAACGATATTGAAATAGCTTATCGGACAACACATTGTAAAACGCAACATTTTATTCAGTATTCTTCTGCGCTCATCTATTGTCAAATTATTATACGGATTTTCTTTACGTATTATGAGATGTGTATGAATATACTCGTCATTTATATTTGCTTCAGACAGCCAATTTTTCAAACGCGAAATATGACTTGTAATATCGTCTCCCTGATTATGAAATACCAGGGTCACAATATAAAACGGTGATTAATTTACGGTTTTTCCAAAATCGCCTGATTCGTCTATAAAAATGCTGAGCTCTTGCATATTAAACATCCTTTTTATAAAAAAGCGGCGGGGAATATGCTCCCCGCCTGCGATGGCCCCAGAGCTTTCGCCCAAGCCAATGCTTTAAGACACATAGTATCTTTTGCATTATTATAATATCATATTTTCTTAAAAAAGTCAATATTAAATAATGCACATA
>CAMCIX010000137.1 GCA_945875045.1 uncultured Clostridia bacterium
AGATGTAGAGAGGTCTCGTGGGCTCGGAGATGTGTATAAGAGACAGGGCAATGGACGGATTTTTCCTCTACGAAAGGGTAAAAAACAACCTGCTTATTTTTATACCCGGCGAAAAAACCTGTCTTCCCTCGCAAAAAATCGAAAACGAGTGGTGCTATATTTTAGACCGCTTTTCCCCCGTCAATATCTGGCTTTTAAACCTAAGAAACGACCCGCCTTAGCAAGGCTTATAAATCGGCAATAAGCGCCTCGGCGGTCTTCATACCGTCGGTCGCGGCGGACATTATGCCACCCGCGTAGCCCGCGCCCTCTCCGCAGGGAAAAATCCCCCTGTGAGATACGCTTTGTGAATCCTCTCCCCTAACTATCCGCACGGGGGACGAGCTTCTGGTCTCGGGCGCGGTAAGCACCGCCGAGTCGTCGGCAAAACCGCTTATTTTTTTGTCGAAAAGTAAAATTCCTTCTTTTAAGCTGTCGCAGATAAAATCGGGGAAAATTTTTCCGAAATCGGCGTATTCAAAGCTTGGCTTTACCGTGGGCTTAACCCTTGTAATTTCAAAGGGCTTGCCGAAAACAAAGCTCCCCACCGTGCTAACGGGTACGCTTCCTCCCGCCGCAGAATACGCCGCCTGCTCGGTTTTTCTTTGAAGATAACAGCCCGCCAGAACATCGTCACCCTCTAAATCCTCTGGTTCAACGCTTACAAGCAGGGCGCTGTTGGCGTTTGCGCCGTCTCGCTTGCTGTTGCTCATACCGTTTACCGCAATGCCGTTCGGTTCGCTCGAAGCATTAATAACCTCGCCGCCGGGACACATACAAAAGGTGTATACCCCCCTGCCGTTTTGAAGGTGCGCCGCTAACTTATAGTCGGCGGCGGAAAGAGCGGGATGAAATGCAAAATCGCCGTACAAAGCCTTATTAATATCACTTTGCAGATGCTCTATTCTGACCCCCATGGAAAAGGGCTTTCTTATCATATTAACGCCGTTATTTTTAAGCATTAAAAAGGTGTCCCGCGCAGAATGACCCGTGGCTAAAATAAGCCGTTCGCAGGGGATTTCCCCGTCCGAGGTCACAGCCGAGACAAGCTTTCCGTCCCTAAAACGCAGGTTATCAAGCCGAGCTTCAAACCTCACCTCGCCGCCCAAGGAAATAATCTCTTTTCGTATGCTTTTTACCACGTTTACAAGTATATCTGTTCCGATATGGGGCTTTGCGTCGGTTAAAATGCTTTCGGGCGCGCCGTGCTTGCAAAACTCCTCTAAAACCGCGCGGCAACGGTAGTCTTTTATACCCGTGTTTAATTTGCCGTCCGAAAATGTTCCCGCGCCGCCCTCGCCGAACTGTACGTTTGATTCGGTGTTAAGCTCACCGCCCGCAAAAAAGCGATTTAGGTCGGCGGTTCTCCGGTCCGCGTCCCGCCCCCGTTCAATGACTAAGGGAGCAAGCCCCGCCCGAGCGAGAACCAGCGCCGCGAACATTCCCGCAGGTCCAAAGCCGACAATAACGGGTCGGGTTTCTGTGCGCTTTGCGAAGGTCTGCCAAATATATTCGCGGGGAGAATAGACCGAAGCGTTTTTCGCTTTTTTTAAGACCGAATTTTCATTTATATTTAATTTTGCAAGCAACGAACAGCAAAAATGCAGATCGTTTTTCTTCCTTGCGTCAACCGATTTTTTAAAAAGCCGCGCCGACTTTATCGCCGAGGCGTCAATTTTAAGCGCCCGCGCCGCATAAGGCTTCAAATCGGAAAAATCGGCGTCAAGCGACATACTAACATTATTAATAAGCAGCATATTTCACTTCCCCAGCCATTTCTAATCAATCAGTGTAAAAACAGTCGCATTGCCATTTTAATGCGTTGTTTTCGATATATTCCGAAATTTCCGCATTTTAGGCTCCCCTTGTCAGGGGAGCTGTCACCATAGGTGACTGAGGGGTAGTCAGAAAAGGCTTTATTAAAGCATTTTCTCTCCCTCCGTCACGGCAAAGCCGTGCCACCTCTCAACTGCCGTTTCGGTCGGTGCTGTTGGACTTCGCCCAACGGTTGCCACCGGCAACCCGCACCCTCGTCAGAGGGAGGCGAAAGATAGTTTATCGACACTCTCGGGAACGGATTTATCCGTTCCGTTTATTCCCTTTCCCCGCTATCGCCTCGGCGGCGCATAGGGCGCTTGACCACGCCCACTGGAGGTTAAAACCGCCGCAATCGCCGTCAATATCTAAAATTTCGCCTATCGCGTAAAGTCCCTTGCAGTCAAGGCTCATCATAGTTTTCCTGTCAAACTGCTCGGTATCAAGCCCGCCCGAGGTCACCTGTGAATTAATAAAGCCGGTGTTCCCCGTAACCGTGAAGCTGAAATTCTTGATAACCGCCGCTATTTTTTGCGGAGCGTTTTTATCAAGCGCGGAAACGGGCATATTAAGCTTGTAGCCCGCCGCCTTAATTATCACCTGACCCAGCCGCTTATTCATCATTCCCGTAAAAAATTCGTCGGTGCTTCTGCCGGCAAGCAGAGTAATTCGCTCACCAAGCTCCGCGGTTAATTCGTCAAGGCCTTTTTCCCGCATAAGGTCAAGGGATATAACAGGGCTTTGAGCCAAAGCCGCCGCGCCCGAGACCTGAAGTATAGGCGGTCCCGACAGCCCGTAATCGCAGAACAGCACCTCGCCGTATTCACGCCTTAAAAGCTTGGAACCGGATTTAAGACCTACCTCGGCGTTGACTTTTATTCCTTTAAGCTGTCGAACAATTTCAGGGGCGGTTTTAAGCTGAACAATCGCGGGGTAGGTCCTTACGGTTTTAAAGCCCGCCTTTTTTAGAAGCTCAAGCATCTGTCCGTCACTGCCTAATCTTTCCCCGCCCGAAAGCAGTCCCGCGGCGATTATAACATTTTCAGCCAAAAAGCTCATATTACCGGCAATAACCTTAAAAAGTCCGCCTGAAAGCTGAATATTGGTAACCCTTGTTTCGGTGCAGACAATTACCCCCGCCTCCTTGGCGGCAAAGCGCAGACAGTCCACGACCGACGCCGCCTGCAAAGAGGCGGGGTAGCCCTTTTCTTCTTCAAATACAAAGGGAACGCCTATTTTGTTAAAAAAATCCTCGGTTGCCTTTCCTCCGAAACGGTTAAGGGCATACATAGCAAAATCGGGGTGCGTTCCGTGATAACGCACCTCGGTGATATTTTTATTGGTTATGTTACAGCGGCCGTTTCCCGTTGTCGCAAGCTTTTTGCCAACCCTCGGCAGAGCCTCAAGCAGTCTTATCGATAAAGCGGGATTTTTGCGCTTTATCGCTACCGCCGCGCAAAGCCCCGCCGCGCCGCCGCCTATAATTATTACGTCGTTTTTCATATGTTAATGCCGCTCGTCAAAATTTGAGTAGGTCTCGCAAAACCGCGCCTGAAAGGAGGGCGGCTCGTCCCCTGCGTAGAGGTGTGAAATATCCCCGAAGCCGCAGCAGCGGAAATACGCCTTTCCCTGCTTTCGCTCCTCGGTAATAAGGGTCGTAACCGAGGAGGTCAGCGCTACAAAGCCGTGCCACAGCAGTACGGGCGAGATATTGAGAATATGCGACAGCAGTACGCACTCGACCCCGAAATGGCAGAAAAGCGCAACGGTATCTCTGCTTTCCTTTTCTACGCGGTAAATATTCCCCTCGCGGACATAGCCGTATTTTTTAAGCAGTCCGTCTATTCCGTTTACCGCCTCGGTATATTTTTCCTTAATATTGCCGCTTGACATAAGAGGAGTATCGAGCCATTTATCCTTGTCAAAATAATCGGGTTCTTTTGTCCAGCAGTCGGGCAGTAAATCCCACGGAATCCGCTTTTCGCCCGTTTTCGGGTCGATTATATAGCCCGTAAATTCCTCAAGCCAGCCGCAGATTTCCGCTTTTTTAGAGAACGCGTTTAAGGTAGGCTCTGCGGTAGCCTTTGCCCTGCCCAACGGCGAGCAGTAAAAGTCCTTAATATCCGATTTTTCAAGCCTGTTTTTTAAAAGCTCCGCCTCTTTTCGACCCTTTTCGGTAAGGGAATCTATTGTATAATCGGGGTCTCCATGGCGTATAATTAACAGCTTCATTTTTATAATTCCTCCGCCGTTTAAGGCTAAATTCAGTTTCAGTCAAGCATTGCAAGTATCGCGGCCTTGGGTCTCGCGCCCGCCTCAATTCGTACAAGCTCCCCGTTTTTAAATACGGCGAGAGTAGGAATCGACATAACCGAAAAGCGCATAGCAAGCCCCTGCGCCTTATCAACATTAACCTTGCAGACCTTAATATCCTGCCTTTCGTCGGCAATTTCGTCGACTATGGGCGAAACCATTTTGCAAGGACCGCACCAATCGGCGTAAAAGTCCACCAAAACGGGCTTATCGGAGCCTAAAACCTCCGTCTCAAAATTTGCTTCGTTTAAATTTATAACAGACATTATTACACATTCCTTTCTTGTTTATTATCCGAAAAAAAGAGGTAAAAATACAGCTTAAAGATATTTTGTAGGGTCGGGTCTCCTACATTATTCGGTTTAACGTAGGGAAGGCATTTATGCCTTCCGCGTCTAAAATCTAATATCTAAATTAGTAGGGGAGGGTCTCTGTGCCCTCCCGAAGCATTTTAAGCATAAACGGGAGGGGATGGAACCCCTCCCCTACAAGCGCACAGACAATCCCCGATTTGCTTTTAAGACCTTTAAACCTTTACTGCTCTTCCTCTGCAATTTCAATATCCGCAACGTTAACGTTAACCTGGGTCACCGCATTGCCGGTCATAGTCTGAATTTTATCCTTTATGTTTTCCTGTACCCTCTCGGCGACCTCTCTT
The DNA here is from genome assembly GCA_945875045.1 of uncultured Clostridia bacterium. Taxonomy (GTDB): domain Bacteria; phylum Bacillota; class Clostridia; order Oscillospirales; family Acutalibacteraceae; genus UBA737. The sequence goes on from CAMCIX010000137.1 coordinate 4,826, forward strand.
ACCTTGGCGTTCTGCTTTACGCAGATGTAAACGCTAATCTCGATAGCGCCGTTTATGCACTCGACCTTAACGCCCTTGAAGGCATTTTTGGTTTTAACTATTCCCTTAAGATCGATTGATTTCTTTGAAAGCCCCGCAACGCCCTCAACCTCTTTTGCGGCGAGCTCCGCCATTTTTTCAAGAACCTCGGTATTTACTGACAATTCCGTTTTACTATTTTCCATGGATATTCCTCCGTTATAAACATACTTTAATTCTATTATACCACATTTTTCAAATAACACAACAGTTTTATTTAATAGGAACGATTTTTATATTTGATAGCTGTATATTGGGTTCCG
>CAMCIX010000138.1 GCA_945875045.1 uncultured Clostridia bacterium
TAGCCCTGCCTTATGGCGCTGGGAATTTCGTTACTGCCGTCGCTTATCTTTTTAAGGGCGTGGGTGCGTATTCCGTTTGCCTTTAGGAATTTAGCCGTCCCCTCGGTCGCCTGAATGTTAAAGCCCATATTGTAGAAACGGCGGATTAGGGGGAGCGCCTCCTCCTTGTCCTTATCGGCAACCGTTACTAAGACCGTGCCGTAGTTCATAACGCTCATTCCGCTTGCCTTAAGCGCCTTGTAAAGCGCCCTCGTCAGCTTATCGTCATAGCCTATCGCCTCTCCCGTAGATTTCATTTCGGGGGAGAGATACGCGTCAAGTCCTCTAAGCTTTGAGAAGGAGAAGGCGGGAACCTTAACGTACCAACGCTTTTTCTCCTCGGGGTAAATTTTGTCAAAGCCCTGTTCCTTAAGGGATTTTCCTAAAATAACAAGGGTGGCTATATCCGCAAGGCTGTAGCCCGTCGCCTTTGATAAAAACGGCACTGTGCGGGAGGAGCGGGGATTAACCTCAATTATATAAACATTTTCGTCCTTATCCACAATAAACTGGATATTGTAAAGCCCCACAATGCCGATACCCAGTCCCAGCTTCTTTGTGTAGTCAAGTATTGTGTCCTTAGTCTTTTGGCTGATACTAAAGGTCGGGTAAACGCTTATCGAGTCGCCTGAGTGAATACCCGTGCGCTCTACAAGCTCCATAATACCGGGTACGAACACGTCGGTTCCGTCGCAGATGGCGTCAACCTCCAACTCCTTGCCCGAGATGTATTTATCGACAAGCACCGGCTTGTCCTCGTCAATTTCAACGGCGGTGCGAAGATAGCGGCGAAGCTGCTCCTCGTCGGCGACAATCTGCATTGCCCTGCCGCCCAATACGAAGGAGGGGCGGACAAGCACGGGGTAGCCTATCTCCTTTGCCGCCCGAACTCCGTCCTCAATTTTGGTGACCGCCTGACCCCGAGGCTGGGGAATATCAAGCTCTTTTAATACCTTTTCAAACAAATCGCGGTTTTCGGCGCGGTCGATAGCCTCGCAATCCGTACCGATTATTTTAACCCCACGGCGGTTAAGGCTGTCCGACAGATTTATTGCGGTCTGACCGCCCAACGAAGCTATTACCCCCACGGGATTTTCAAGGTGGATAATGTTCATAACGTCCTCGGTGCAAAGGGGTTCAAAATACAGCTTGTCCGAGCAGGTGTAGTCGGTCGAGACGGTTTCGGGGTTGTTGTTAATAATTATCGCCTCAAAGCCCGAATTTTTAATGGTGGTTACCGCGTGAACGGTGGAATAGTCGAACTCCACGCCCTGACCTATTCTGATAGGACCTGAGCCTAAAACGATAATCTTCTTTTTGTCGGACACTACCGACTCATTCTCCTCCTCGTAGGTCGAGTAGAAGTAAGGGATATAGCTTTCAAATTCGGAGGCGCAGGTGTCAATCATTTTATAAACGGGGAAAATGTTTTTCTCACAGCGGATTTTATAAATATCCTCGCCCCTCATATCCCAAAGCTTGCCGATAAATTCGTCCGAAAAGCCCATTTTTTTGGCATTATAAAGGGTATCGGTATCGCCCTTATTTTCCTTTACAAGCCGCTCCATAGCGACAATGTTTTTAACCTTTTCAAGGAAAAGCATATCGATTTTAGTCGCGTCGTAAATAAGCCCTAAATCGGTATTTCGGCGTAAAAGCTCGGCTATAGCGTAGATACGGTCGTCGGTGCCGTCGGCGATGTAGGAAAGCATTTCTTCCTCGGAATACTCGTCAAACTTCTTCATATAAAGGTGGTTTACCCCTATTTCAAGGGAGCGCGCCGCCTTTAAAAGGCTTTCTTCAATCGTTCTGCCTATGCTCATTACCTCGCCCGTCGCCTTCATCTGGGTAGAAAGCTTGTTGTTAGCCGAGGAAAATTTATCGAACGGGAAGCGCGGCATTTTGGTAACCACATAGTCGAGGGCAGGCTCGAAGGAGGCGGGGGTGTTTGCAAGCTTGATTTCGTCAAGGTGCATACCTACCGCAATTTTAGCCGACACCCTCGCAATCGGGTAGCCGCTCGCCTTAGAAGCAAGGGCGGAGGAGCGGGAAACGCGGGGGTTTACCTCGATTACATAGTAGTTAAAGGAAAGCGGGTCGAGCGCGAACTGCACGTTACAGCCGCCCTCTATCTTAAGGGCGCGGATTATTTTAAGGGCGCTGTCCCTTAGCATATGGTATTCCTTGTTTGTAAGGGTCTGGGAGGGGCAGACTACAATAGAGTCGCCCGTATGAATACCCACAGGGTCGATATTTTCCATATTACAAACGGTAATCGCAGTGTCGTTAGCGTCCCTTATTACCTCGTATTCAATCTCCTTATATCCCTTAATACTTTTCTCCACCAAAACCTGATGAACGGGGGAAAGCTCCAACGCTCCGCGCAGTATCTCGGCACATTCTTCCCTGTTATCGGCAAAGCCGCCGCCCGTGCCGCCTAAGGTAAATGCGGGGCGCAGTACTACGGGATAGCCGATTTCCTCCGCCGCCTTTAAGCCGTCCTCCATATTTTCGGCTATAACCGAGCTTAAAACAGGCTCGCCTATCTCCTCGCAAAGCTCCTTGAACAGCTCCCTGTCCTCGGCTCTTTCAATGCTTTCGCTGCTTGTTCCCAAAAGCTCGGCGTTGCACTCGCGCAAAACGCCCTTTTTCTCTAACTGCATCGCAAGGTTAAGTCCCGTCTGACCGCCTATGCCCGGCACAATCGCGTCGGGGCGCTCATAGCGGATAACCTTTGCTAAATATTCAAGTGTTAAGGGCTCCATATAAACCTTGTCGGCAATGGTAGTGTCGGTCATAATTGTCGCGGGGTTGGAGTTGCAGAGGACTACCTCGTACCCCTCCTCCTTAAGGGCTAAGCAGGCTTGCGTTCCCGCATAGTCAAACTCCGCCGCCTGACCTATTACAATAGGGCCTGAGCCTATTACAAGTATCTTTTTTAAATCGGTTCTTTTAGGCATTTAGTTTTCCTCCATTAAGGCAATAAACTGGTCGAAAAGATAGGCGCTGTCCTGGGGACCCGGTGCGCTTTCGGGGTGGTACTGCACGCTGAAAATTTTATTTTGCGCGTCCTTTACGCCCTCAACCGTGCCGTCAAGTATATTTAAGTGGGTTACGGTAAGCCCCGTTCCCGCAAGGCTTTCTTCCCTTACCGCATAGCTGTGGTTTTGGGAGGTAATCTCAATCTTGCCCGTTTCAAGGTTCTTTACGGGGTGGTTGCCGCCGCGGTGACCGAATTTAAGCTTGTAGGTGTGCGCCCCCGCCGCAAGAGATATTATCTGATGACCGAGACAGATTCCGAAAATCGGGTACTTGCCGCGAAGTGCTTTTACAAGCTCGATTACGGGGGTTACGTCCTCGGGGTCGCCCGGGCCGTTTGATAAGAAAATGCCGTCGGGTCTGCACTTAATAACCTCGTCGGCGGTGGTGTTGTAGGGCATAACGGTCACATTACAGCCCCGTAAGTTCAGGCTTCTTATAATATTAAGCTTTATTCCGCAGTCGATAGCGACAACATTATATTTCGCGTTCGCCGTTCTTGAATACCAGCGCTTTTTACAGCTTACCCTACTTACCGCGTCGTGGGGTACGGGGGTGTTTTTAATCTTTTCGAGCGCCTCCTCAACCGTGGTATCGGCGCTTGTTATAATGCCGCGGCGGGAGCCTAAATCCCTTATGCTCCTTGCAAGCTTTCTTGTATCAAGCCCCGAAATGCCGGGGATTTTGTACTCCTCCATAACCTCGGACAAGGTCTTTGTATAGCGGAAGTTGGAGGGCAGGTCGTTGTATTCCCGCACGATAAGCCCGCCGATTGTGGGGACTTTAGTCTCGTAGTCCTCGTCCGCAATGCCGTAGTTGCCGATAAGCGGATAGGACATAACCACCGCCTGATAGGTGTATGACGGGTCGGAGATTATCTCCTGATACCCTACAACCGAGGTGTTGAAGACTATCTCGCACACCCTTTCGCAGTCACAGCCGAAGCCGTAGCCGTAATATTCCGCGCCGTCCTCTAATACTAATTTTTTTCTTACTTTATCTGCCATACCGTTTTGCCTCCGCATACCGTAATAAGATTTTTGCCGAAAACGCGCCGTCCCGCAAAGGGGGTACTGCGCCCCATAGTTAAAAATTCGTCGGGGATAACCTCGTATTCGCTGTCGAGCGCGAACACGCATATATCCTCCGTTTCTTTTATTCCAAACCGCCTTCTCGGGTTTACAGACATTAGCTCAATAAGCCTTTCAAGGGTTATTATGCCCTCCTTAACAAGGTAGGTGTAAAGCACGGGGAAGGCGGTTTCAAGCCCCACAACCCCCATAAGGCTCTTTTCAAGTCCCCTTGATTTTTCCTCTAAAGAATGGGGCGCGTGGTCGGTCGCAATCATATCTATAGTGCCGTCCTTTATGCCCTCTATAAGAGCTAACCTGTCCCTTTCCGAACGGAGCGGGGGGTTCATTTTAAACCGTCCGTCCTCCTCTAAATCCTTATCGCTAAGCGCTAAATAGTGGGGTCCCGTCTCGCAGGTGACATCAACACCCTCAGCCTTTGCCTTTCTTATAAGCTCCACGCTCTCTGCCGTAGAGATATGGCAGACGTGGTATTTACAGCCCGTTTCCTTAGCAAGCTTTAAATCTCTTTCAATCTGCCGCCATTCGCTTTCGGAGCTTATGCCCCTGTGACCGTGGGCGGCGGCGTACTCGCCCTTATGAATGTAACCGCCGTTTAATAGGCTGTTATCCTCGCAGTGGGCGGCTATTATTTTATTTAGCTTTTTAGCTTCAAGCATAGCCGCCCGCATCATAGCTTCACTCTGCACTCCCCTGCCGTCGTCCGAAAAGGCGATACAGTAGGGCGAAAGCTTTTCAAAATCAACAAGCTCCTTACCCATTTCACCCTTTGTAATCGCGGCATAGGGGTGGACGCGGATTGCCGCCGTGTTCTCTATAATTCGGAGCTGTTCTTTGATATTTTCTACGCTGTCCGGCACGGGATTTAGGTTCGGCATTGTGCAAACGTCGGTATATCCGCCCCTTGCCGCCGAGCTGTCTCTTATACACATCTCCGAGCCCACGAGACCTCTCTACATCT
>CAMCIX010000139.1 GCA_945875045.1 uncultured Clostridia bacterium
ACACACTGCATATCGTCGGCAGCGTCAGATGTGTATAAGAGACAGATTCTCGCGCCTTGCTCCCGGTCTTGCCGCCGAAATAGCGTCCGCCGCCTGAACAATGCAGGCGATAACGGTCTTAGCCTCAACCTCGCCGTGGTGGGCGTGGATAGCGTGGATAACGGTCTCGCTCTCGCGGTATTTCTTCGCCGCGTCAACGCCGAGCTGGATATGAGTGCCCTCCTGCTCGTGGTCAAGCGCCTTGCCTATATCGTGGAGCAGTCCCGCGCGCTTTGCAAGGGTTACGTCCGCGCCGAGCTCCGCCGCCATAAGTCCCGAAAGGTGGCAAACCTCAAGCGAGTGGTTGAGTACATTTTGACCGTAGCTTGTGCGGTAGCGCAGCTTGCCTAAAAGCCTTATAAGCTCGGGGTGCAGGTTGTGAATACCCGCCTCGATCATAGCGCGCTCACCCTCCTGCTTAATGGTCGCCTCAACCTCGGCGGTTGCCTTTGCGACGGTTTCCTCAATTCTCGCGGGGTGAATACGTCCGTCAAGTATAAGCTTTTCAAGGGTCACGCGGGCGATTTCGCGCCTAATCGGGTCAAAGCTCGAAAGGGTAATTGCCTCGGGTGTGTCGTCGATAATAAGGTCTACTCCCGTAGCGGTTTCGAGGGCGCGGATATTACGTCCCTCTCTACCTATGATTCGACCCTTCATTTCGTCATTCGGCAGAGCGACAACCGAAACGGTCATTTCCGAGGAATGGTCGGCGGCACAGCGCTGAATCGCCTGACCGATAATGCTTTTAGCAAGACGGTCGGAATCCTCCTTTAGTCTCTGCTCATAGTCGAGTATCTTAACCGCCTTTTCGTGGTTTAACTCCCCGTCAAGCAGGTCGAGCAAATGCGCCTTCGCCTGCTCCTTGCTGTAGCCCGAAATTTTTTCAAGCATTTCCATCTGGCTCTGCTTGATTTTATCGCACTCGGCAAGCTTTTGGTCGATTTCCTTTGAACGGGCGGTGAGCTTCTCCTCCTTAGCTTCAAGATTGTCGATTTTTTTGTCGAGCGATTCCTCCTTCTGCTGAAGGCGGTGCTCCTGTCGCTGAACCTCGCTTCTGCGCTCGCGGATGTCCTTATCCGCGTCCTGTCTGAGCTTGAAAATTTCGTCCTTCGCTTCTACCAAGGCCTCCTTTTTCTTAGCCTCGGCAGTCTTCATAGCGTCGCTTAAAATGCGCTTTGCCTCCTCCTCAGCGGAGCCTAAAACGGCCTCAGAGGTCTTACGGCGGTAGGCGGAACCGGCGAAAAAGCCGATTATTGCAAGCACAACGGCGACAACAGCTAAAATAATGTATATCGCTGTATTGGGCATAGTTTTGTTAACCTCCTGTATATTTAGGGCGAACCTAACGCCCGCCCGCGCGCGGTTTTTCCTATAAAAGGCGACGGGAGCCGCGCGGAGCCTCCCGTGATATATCCGACCCTGCCCGGCACTCGGCAGGGGAAAATGCCTGATATACAGAGCCTACTGTATAATATCAAACAAATGACCTATCTTAACAATTTTACCACTCTATCAGCGATATGTCAAGATTTACATATCAAAAGACGAAGAATATATTTCATATAACAAAAAAACACGGAGCCAAAAGACTCCGTGTATAAAAAAGGATTAATCCCGAATACGGGAATATTAAATTTTCGGGGATTTCGTTATGCTATCGGCTCAAAATCCGCCGCGCCGTGCTTGCAGAGGGGGCAGATAAAGTCCTCCGGCAGGGTGTCGCCCTCGTAAACATAGCCGCAAATCTTGCAGACAAAGCCTTTCTTGCCCTCGGTCTCGGGCTTAGGCTTTACATTTTTCTGATAATATGTGTAGGTCATAGTCTCGGAGTCGGAAATTACGCGCGCTTCGGTTACGCTGCAAATAAACATTCCGTGGGTGTCAAGGTCTACGTACTGCTCGACCTTAAGGGACATAAAGGAATTGATGTAACGCTTTAAAAATACAAGGCCGTTGTCACTGCGGAGCTGTTCGCCGTCTGTAAATTTATCGGTGTTTCTTCCGCTTTTAAAGCCGAAATTTTCAAATACGCTGAAGGGCGCGTCGACCGACAGGCAGTTTATGTTCATAATTCCCGTCTGCTTTATTATGTGGTGGGAATAATTCTGCTTGTTGATAGTGACCGCGACGCGATTGGGCGTGTTTGTAACCTGCGTAACGGTGTTTACAATAAGCCCGTTATCCTTTTTGCCGTCGTTCGAGGTCACGACGTAAAGCCCATAGCCTATATTAAACAGGGCGGTAAGGTCGTTCTTGTCGGCGGTTTCGCCGTCGCGCGCGATATAGTCGCGGCAAAGCTCATTTGCCAGAGCTTCAAGCTGTTCGGAGCTTTTGTCGTTTAATGCGGAGTGCAAAGTTACCGTCGGCTCTGCAAGGGTAAGCTTTTTAGAGTCGGCAAGCATATTTTTCATAACCTTTGCCGCCATAGGAGCCCAAGAGCCGTTTTCGATAAAGGCAACGGTGCGGTTTTGGTAGCCGCGCTCGGTCAAATGCTCGATAAAGTCCCGCATAAAGGGGAAAATACCCGCGTTGTAGGTGGTGGTGGCAAGCACAAGCTTTCCGTAGCGGAAGGCGTTTTCCACCGCCTTGCTCATATCACAGCGGGCAAGGTCGTGAACAATAACCTCGGGACAGCCCTTTGCCTTTAAGAGCTCCGCAAGCTTGTCCACCGCCTTAGCGGTATTGCCGTAAACCGAGGTGTAGGCGATAACTATACCCTCGCTTTCGGGCGTGTAGGAGGACCAGGTGTTGTAAAGATTAAGGTAGTAACCCAAATTTTCGCTGAGCACAGGTCCGTGCAGGGGGGCAATAATAGAAATATCAAGCCCCGCCGCCTTTTTAAGGAGCGCTTGAACCTGCGCGCCGTATTTGCCTACTATACCTATATAATAGCGGCGCGCCTCGTCCGCCCACGGCTCGGTTATATCATTCGCGCCGAACTTGCCGAAGCCGTCCGCCGAGAAAAGCACCTTGTCCGTGCTGTCGTAGGTAACGATAACCTCGGGCCAATGCACCATCGGCGCGGTGACAAAGGTAAGGTTGTGCTTTCCGAGAGAGAGGGTGTCTCCCTCGCCGACAACGATTCGGTTATCCGAAAAATCGGTGCCGAAGAACTGCCCCATCATAGTAAACGCCTTAGCGGTCGCAACCACCGTTGTATCGGGGTTCAGCTTCATAAAGTTTAAAATGTTTGCCGAGTGGTCGGGCTCCATATGCTGGATTATAAGGTAGTCGACCTTTCTGCCGTTTAAAACCGATTCGATATTGTCAAGCCACTCGTGGGTAAAGCGGGCGTCCACCGTATCCATAATTGCGATCTTTTGGTCGATTATAGCATATGAATTGTACGCCATACCGTTTTTAACCGCGTACTGCCCCTCAAACAGGTCAACGTCATGGTCGTTTACCCCGACATAACGTATATCTTCAGTAATCTTCATTATTAAAACTCCCTTTCGCGCCGCCCGAAGGCGAATTGTTTAACTACATTATATTACATATCGTCTGATATTACCAGTATAAAATTATGGAGTTTTAAAAAATTTTTAGTTAAAATCTACGGTAAAAAAGGAGCTTTTACACAAAATCTAAGAAAAAAATTAAAAAAGTTACAAAAAGGGTTGCAATTTTGTAACCTTTTTGTTATAATATCGGTTGTGATGATTACAAAATGTAACTTTTTTGAAAGAAGTGACCGTTATCTTTAAGAATATTCTTAATAAAGAGTCTCTTTTGAATATTTACAGCCGCGCTGTTGCGTTTGTAAAAAATAACAGGATTTTAGCGAGAGTCTGCTCTCTGTGCCTTATCGGTATGATGGCGGTAGGTGTAAGCGTTGTATCGGTCGGTATAACTCTGGGCTTTAAGGTTAATTACTCGGGCTCGTTTATAGCCACGGTAAGAAACGCGCAGGTTTTTGACGCCGCCAAGAGCATTGCGGTAAACAATATCGAGGGCTCGGACGCGGACAGCGCCATTGAAACCCCCAGCTTTAAGGTGACCCTTACGGTAGCGGACAGGCTCGACAGCGCCGCGGCGGTTGCCGACGCTATTATTGAAAATACCGAGAATATCGTTAAGGCGTCCGCCCTTATTGTAAACGGGGAGCGGGTTGCCTGCGGCGAAGCGGAGGAGCTACGCGAATATCTTGAAATCAGCCGTACCCGCTTTGAGCCGGAGGGAGCCGAAAGCAAATCGGAATTTACCGACAAGGTAGAGCTTGAAAACGGCTATTATCTAAAAACCGAAATATCCGACCCGGACGCGGTTAAGGCGGCTGTCGAGGCTATCGGGGTTAAAACGGTAGCAGTTGTAACAACCGATACCGAAATTGCCTTTTCCAAAAAGACGGTCAAAACTGCCGAAAAGCTTATAGGGTATTCCGAGGTTACTACTGCGGGAGAAAACGGAGTAAACCGCAAGACCGAGAGCGTGGAGCTTATTAACGGCGAGGAAATCTCCCGTACCGAGCTCTCAAACGAGGTTGTAAAGGAGCCCCAAACCGAGGTTACGACCGTAGGAACGGCGAAAACCACCGCAAGCGCGGCACAGCGCTCGGCTGAACGCAGCGCAGGCTTTATCAGCCCGCTTAAAAGGGGAAGCTTTACCATAAGCGCCTATTACGGCGACGGCAGAGGGCACAAGGGTATGGATTTAGCCGCCAACAAGGGCACCCCGATATACGCGGTAGCGAACGGTACGGTTACCTATGCGGGCTATGACGGCGACTACGGAAACAGCGTGATTATAGACCACGGGAACGGACTTAAAACCAGATACGCCCACGCAAGCGCGCTCTGCGTAAGTAAGGGTCAAACCGTTTCGCAGGGGGAGGTTATCGCCTATGTCGGCTGCACGGGCTATTCGACAGGTAACCACCTGCACTTTGAGGTTATGGTAAACGGCAATCGCGTAAATCCTATTTCTTATATCGGACTTGATTAAATAAAAAAGCCGACGGCTTTTATTTAGCCGTCGGCTTTTGCTTGACAAATTTATATTGTATGCTATAATATAAACAGAAAGGCAACCGATAGACGGTTAGCCCTCGAACTTTTGATTAAGAAATAATCGTCGGTTTGTCAGACAG
>CAMCIX010000140.1 GCA_945875045.1 uncultured Clostridia bacterium
TACGATATATGCCGAGGGGCAAAGACGGTATGTAGAATCCCTTTCCTCATACGCAAGGCAGTTTTTGGGACAGATGGAAAAACCGAATGTTGACACTATCGAGGGGCTTTCTCCCGCGATTTCCATAGACCAGAAAACCACCTCTAAAAACCCGCGCTCAACCGTAGGCACGGTAACCGAAATTTACGATTATCTGCGCTTGCTTTACGCAAGAGTGGGCGTTCCGCATTGCCCCGTTTGCGGTAAGGAGATAAGCCAACAGACCACCGACCAGATTGTGGATAGGGTTATGGCGCTCCCCGCGGGCAGTAAAATCCAGATTTTGTCCCCCGTTGTAAAGGGCAGAAAGGGGGAGCATACAAAGGAGCTTGAGCACGCGAGAAAGCAGGGCTATGTAAGGGTTCGGATAGACGGCAATATGTACGACCTTTCAGAGGAAATAAAGCTTGAAAAAAATAAAAAGCATATGATTGAGATTGTAGTCGACCGCCTTGTGGTAAAGGACGAGATACGCTCCCGACTGGCGGGGAGTATTGAGACCGCCGCGGAAATATCGGGAGGTTTAATAGCGGTTGACGTGATAGGCGGGGAGGAGCTTCAATTTTCCCAAAGCTTCGCCTGCAACGAGCACGGAATAAGCATACCCGAGCTTACCCCCACAATGTTTTCCTTTAACAGTCCGTTCGGCGCCTGCCCCACCTGTACGGGGCTTGGAATTTTTATGAAGGTGGACCCTCGGCTTGTTATTAACGACGAAAGCAAGTCTCTGCTTGACGGTGCGATAAGAGCCTCGGGCTGGGGGGTTAACTCCTGGTTTGCTCCCGACTCGGGAACGATAGCTACTATGTATTATAACGGTCTTGCCGAGCATTACGGCTTTGATATAAATACGCCCTTTAAGGATTTGTCGGACGAGGCAAAAAACGCCGTGCTTTACGGAACGGGCGGTGTAAAGCTAAAGCTTAAAAGGGGCAACACTTTAGGCGGCGGCAGCTACGAAGCGCCGTTTGAGGGGGTTATCAACAACCTTGAACGCCGTTATAAGGAAACCTCCAGCGATTACGCCCGCGCCGAGATTGAAAGCTATATGACCGAAAAGCCCTGTCCCGACTGTCACGGCAGAAGGCTAAAGCCCGAGTATTTAGCGGTCACAATAGGCGGCAAAAACATTATGGAATTTTGCGATATGTCGGTCACCGACGAGCTTGAATTTATAAATTCTCTTGAGTTTGGCGAACGCGACACTATGATTTCCAAACCGATTTTAAAGGAAATCAGGGAAAGACTTACCTTCCTTAAAAGCGTGGGGCTTGAATATCTTAATCTCTCCCGCTCCTCGGGTACGCTTTCGGGCGGTGAGAGCCAGAGAATACGCCTTGCAACCCAGATAGGCTCTTCCCTTATGGGGGTGCTTTATATTCTTGACGAGCCGAGCATAGGACTGCATCAGCGTGATAACGACCGCCTTATCGCCACCTTAAAGCGCTTGCGCGACCTTGGAAATACCGTGATTGTAGTTGAGCACGACGAGGACACTATGCGCGCCGCCGATTACATTGTCGACGTAGGCCCCGGGGCGGGAATACACGGCGGAAATATCGTTTTTTCGGGAACCGTTCCCGAGCTTCAAAAATGCACCGAGTCGATAACCTCGGATTATCTAACCGGCAGAAAAAGGATTCCTGTACCCAAAACAAGGCGAAAGGGCAACGGTGCGTTTCTTGAAATTAAGGGCGCGGCGGAGAATAATCTTAAAAAGATTAACGTTAAAATTCCTCTCGGCACATTTATCTGCGTGACGGGCGTTTCGGGGAGCGGAAAATCCTCCTTTGTAAACGATATTGTATATAAGGTGCTGGCAAATAAGCTCAACAAGGCAAAAACCGTACCGGGAGCCTATAAATCCTTCTGCGGTATAGAAAATCTCGATAAGGTTATAAATATTGACCAAGCGCCTATCGGCAGAACTCCGCGCTCCAACCCCGCTACCTATACGGGGGTTTTCGGGGATATACGCGAGCTTTTCGCCTCTACTAAGGACGCGAAAATGCAGGGCTACACCGCGGGACGTTTCTCCTTTAATGTTAAGGGCGGACGGTGCGAAGCCTGTCAGGGCGACGGTATTTTGAAGATTGAAATGCACTTTTTGCCCGACATTTACGTTCCCTGCGAGGTCTGCGGCGGCAAACGCTACAACCGCGAGACACTTAACGTAAAGTATAAGGGCAAGAGCATTTACGACGTGCTTGAAATGACGGTTGAGGAGGGTATGAACTTTTTTGAGAGCATACCGAAGATTCACCGCAAGCTTAAAACCCTCTTTGACGTGGGTCTCGGATACGTTAAAATCGGTCAGCCCGCCACAACCCTTTCGGGCGGCGAGGCACAGCGCGTAAAGCTTGCCGCCGAGCTTTCAAAGCGGGGTACGGGCAAGACTATTTATATTCTGGACGAGCCTACAACAGGTCTTCACACCGCCGACGTTCACAAGCTTATAGAGGTTTTACAGCGGTTTGTGGACGCGGGTAACACCGTGCTTGTAATCGAGCATAACCTTGACGTTATAAAAACCGCCGACTATATTATCGACTTAGGTCCCGAGGGCGGAGATAAGGGCGGAACGGTGGTTTGTATCGGCACTCCCGAAAAAATAGCCGATTGTGAAAAGTCCTATACGGGTAAATTCTTAAAGAAGTTGCTTTAAATTTACACATTATTCACCAATAGGTCGGGTATTGCTATTAAAATGTAGGGTAAGGGGTGAAGCTAAAATTGTTCGGATATATTAGAATCGCAAAGCCCGAGCTTAAAATCAAGGAGTACGAGGCTTATAAGGCGGTCTACTGCACACTTTGCCGCACTTTAGGTAGGGATTACGGAATTTGGACCCGCTTTACCCTAAGCTATGACTTCACCTTTTTGGCACTTTTAAATATGTCGCTGTCCGAGGGGTGCGACGGGGTTGAGCGTAAGATGTGTACCTGCAATCCGCTAAAAAAATGCAACTACTGCAAGAGCGTCGATAAAATCAAAATGCCCGCCGCGGCGGCTATGATAATGGTATATTACAAGCTGCTCGATAATATTAAGGACGAAAAGGGCATAAAGAAGTTAGGATTTATTGGATTAAAACCGCTTTTCTCCCACGCGCACAAAAAGGCGGCTCGGCTTTATCCACAGGTTGAAGAAATTATAAGCCGTTACATTTCGGAGCAATCCGCGCTTGAAAATGATAACTGTACCGAGCTTGACAAAGCCGCCGACCCGACCGCAAAAGCCCTTTCCGCGCTTTTACAGCTTTTAAGCGAGGATAAATCGCAAAAGCGGGTGCTTGACCGTTTGGGCTACTGCCTTGGCAGATATATTTATATTTTGGACGCGGCGTGCGACCTCCCCGACGATATTAAAGGCGGCTCTTATAACTGTCTAAAGGCTTCCCTTGAGGGAGAGCCGCAAAAATATGCAAGGGACAGAGCCGAGCCTCAGCTCTATTTCTGCGCTAACGAGGCGGGAAAGGCGTTTGAGCTGCTGGATATTAAAAAATACAGGACGATTCTCGGCAATATTATTTATTTGGGACTTGAGGATACATTCAAAAAGGAGTTAAAGGTATGAAAGATCCGTACGCGGTATTGGGCGTTTCTAAAAACGCGAGCGACGACGAAATCAAAAACGCTTACAGGGAGCTTGCGCGCAAGTATCACCCCGATAATTACACCGATAACCCGCTTTCCGACCTTGCGGGCGAGAAGATGAAGGAGATTAACGAGGCATACGACCAAATTATGAACTCCCGCCGTTCGGGCAAGCATAACAACGGCTATGCGGGCGGCTTTGATTCTAACGCGTCGTCATCATTTCCGGAGGTCAGAAGCCTTATCAATCAGGGCAGACTTGAACAGGCGCAGGAGATACTGGACGGCGTTCCGCCCCAGTCTCGTAACGCCGAATGGTACTTCCTTAACGGCACGGTGCTTTATCGCCGAGGTTGGTTCGACCAAGCTTTTACAAGCTTTGCAACCGCTTCAAGAATGGACCCGTCTAATGTGGAATACCGCAACGCGGTAAACAATGCACAGCGCCAGCAGGGAAGACAGTATAACCCTTATCGCACCTACGGGGGCACGGGAGGCTGCGACGGCTGTGATATTTGTTCAAGCCTTATCTGCGCCGACTGTTGCTGTGAATGTATGGGCGGAGATTTAATTCCTTGCTGTTAGGTTGGCGATAACTTGAAACAAAACGTTAAAATTACATTGTGCGGTATCACCGTCGCGCTTTCGGTGGTTTTTATGCTGCTGTCATATTTTCCTTATTTCACCTACGCAGTTCCCGCGATAACGGGACTGCTTACAATGATGCTCGTAATAGAGATAAATGTTAAATGGGCGTTCACGGCGTACATTGCCGCCTCGGCGTTGGTGTTTATATTCGCCGAGCCCGAAAGCAAGCTTATGTATATCTGCCTTTTCGGTTATTACCCGATACTAAAGGCTTTAATTGAAAGAATTAACAAGCCTATTATTGAGTGGATTTTAAAGCTTGCGGTCTTTAACGCCGCCGCGGTCTTGATTTACGCGGTATTTGCGGGAATGTTCGGTATCTCGTTTGAGGATTTTGATACCTTTGGAAAATACGGCGCGTATATCTTTTTGAGTCTTGCAAATCTGGCTTTTGTGCTTTACGATATTGCGGCGTCAAGGCTTTCGGCAGTCTATATGATAAGGCTTCACCCTAAGATTGACAGATTGCTTAAAACTAAATAAATATGAATATAGAAAACCCGACGCGGGAAAAATCTCACGTCGGGTATTTTTTTACACTAATTGCCCGGGCAATTTAAGCTTAACCTTGGGCGGAAACTCCCTGTCAAATTCCTCGGCGGCCTGGTCGCTTACAAAGTAGCCGTCGGGCGTTTTGTAAACTCCCGTAACCCCGTCAAGAAAACCGTCCCTTAATTGCTTTAGCAGAAAGTAGGGGACAACCTCCTCCCGTGGCTCGGCATAGTAATGAATACCGCTTTTGGAGGCGACGTCAAAGCCGCACTTGCCGTAGAAGTCGATATTGCCCTCCATACAGACAGCTCCTACTCCCATTTCAGCGGCTTTTTCAAG
>CAMCIX010000141.1 GCA_945875045.1 uncultured Clostridia bacterium
TACACACTGCATATCGTCGGCAGCGTCAGATGTGTATAAGAGACAGGCCCAGCGCTACCTCGTTTGCGCCGCTTTGGGTTAAGGTGTTGTTAATAAGCGCCTGCGCGCTGCTGTCAAAATTCTTTGAAAAATCGGGCGGCGCGACATATTTTACCGCTCCCGCGACCTCCTCGCTGCTGCCGAAGACCTTAATTATCTGCCCGGGCTCGTTTGTAATCCCCTCGGGCACAATATCGCCGTTCACCACAAGCATAGGCATACCCGTTGTCATAGCTGACCAGACGTTTGCGGTTATCATACGGTTAATGGCTATCTGATTGGGAATAAGATAGGTGATTTCGCTCTCGCCGTAGATTATTCCGCCCTGCTTTTCCCAAGAGAATATTGCAAGAGGATAAAGGCTTAGCCCCGTGTCAAAATCCCCTCTTACTACCGCATTCTCGGTGACCTTTACACTTTTAATTGTATAGCCGCCGCCCGCTTTATATTCCTTATAAAGCTTTGTAAGCACGGTAATTTTTCCGTCGGCGGAGCCATCCTCTATCGCCCTTAAGGTAACCAAATCCGCCCCGAACCTACGCGCCTCGCGTATTACCTCGGCGGTTTCGCGGCGGCTTGATATAATAATGTAGGGTTGTTTTTGCAGCTCCTCCTCGTACGGGTCGCCGAAAAATACGTTTTCGATATTAAGCACCTCGCAGGCGATGTCCCCCTTTATCGGAAGCTTTTTCTCCTCGTCCGCGAAAATACCCGTTTTTACCTCGCTGTCCCAATAGGTATAAAGCACGCCCGTGCCCGTAATATAAGCGTTTCTAAGCAGTCGCTCCTCCAGCTGACCTAACTTAACCCTTTCCGCCGTAACCCCGTAATAGGAGCTAAGCGCCCTCATAACGCCGTTAATTTCCATCTCTTCGGCTACAGCTTTTTTGGAATAACCTCCTTTTGAGCCCGCATCGGGTTCAGATAAAACGGTAGGAATCCCCTCGGCGGAAAAGCTTACCGAAATGGGATTGCTTAATATCTGTGACATTTTGTAGTCTCCGATACGCTTTATTACGTTGTGCCTTACAAGGGGTCTGTCGTTACCGCATTTTGCGCCGTACCATTGGTCGCCTACATAAAACCGCTCGTTTATGCGGTTCTGCTCGTACATTCCGCGATTTCCCAGACTCGCCTTAAAATCCGCCGCCTTAAGGTACTCGCCGAAAATTTCAAAAGGCTTGCTGTTCATATTTTTCTCCCTTCCTGTTAAACCGATTAAGGGGAGACCCGCTCCCCTTAACCTATTAATATTGCCTTATCAGGCTACCGTTACGGTTGCGACATTGGAGTTGACGCCCGCAAAGCCGTCGGCGATAACCTTTACAAAGTAGTAGTATTTGCCCTTTGTAAGGGTGGTCGGAATTGTGAAGGAGGCGCCTTTCGCTCCGCTTATCTTAACAGGCGATCTTCCGTCTGCGTCCGCGCAGGAATACCACTGGTAGGTAAGCGCGGCGGTGCTTGTTGCGGAAACGGTTAGCGAGCCGCTTATACTGCCTGCGGTAACGCTCTTGCTTGCAGGCTGGGTATTAATCTTAATTTCAGGTGCAAGCCAAGCCCAAATCGCGTCAAGCCCGCTCTTATTTACAAATACGTCGTAGTAAATACGGTAATCGAACTTGTAAGCGTCGGCGTCAATGTTCTGTTCGGGGGTGAAAATTCTCATCTTCTCGGTCTTCTTGACAAGGTGAGCCCCGCTCTTCGGGCATACAAGCATATAAACCTCGCGGGAGCTTGCCGCGGGAGTAAAGCCGCCCGCCTCGGTATTTCTGAAGGTATAAGCGGTTCTCATACGCTCGGATACCACGGGGATAATCGCCACGCCGTTAATCGACTTAACCTTTAAGGTAACCTCCCCCTGCTTAAAATCGGAAACGGTAATCATACGGGATATTTCGGCGGAGTTTTGGAGCGCGGCGTACATATAGCTGTCAACAAAGGCGACTAACTCCTCGTCGTAGCCCGCAACCGACTGAACCTCGTTGATAAGACTGCAAAGCGCCTCATAGGGCTTTGAGGTGTCGCCCTTAACAAGGTTTGAGCGTGTCGCCGCAAGTCCCGCCAGCTTAGAGATTACATAGGCGTCGCACTCGGGGACAACCTTAGTACGTACATATTCGCCCAAAATCTTGCCCGCAAGGTTTGCAATGCCCGTCTCGCTCATATCCTCGCGGTCAATCTGCAGGGAACGGGCGCGGTCCATCGCCATTGTATAAGAGGTATTTGCCACGGTAATAGCGCCCTTTGTAAAGCCCGTATCGCGGTCATAGTCCGCAAGACCCTGAAAATCCACGTCGGGGATTATTACGGTTTTAGCCCCCACAAATTTAGCGGCGAGCGCATTGTCGGCAAAAAAGCCGGTCGCGCTTTTCTGGGCAAACATCTTATCAAGCTCGGTTGAATATCTTGTTGCGTTTTCGATTGAATTTATAGACATAATTTTTCTCCTTGTTTTTTTATTTTATCGCCAAAGTCCCTTTAAAAACTCGGCAGTTTCGGGGCTTACTCCCCCTCGTCGGTCGGTTTGCGAGCCAATGCTCGCATTGTTCGCGTCCTCGCTTTGCGCGGCGGCCTTTCGGGCGTTTCTTTTGGCGGTATGGCGGTATCTTAGGTACTCGTCAAGCAAAAGCGTGCCCTTAAGCCTTGCGTTTTCGACAACCGATTCCGGCAGGTCGGAAATATCCTTTATTTCGGGAAACTCCTCCTTAAGCTCCTTTAGCCCCAAATCGCCGTCGGGATTATTTTCGAGGCTTAATACATAATCGGCTATTTCCTCATTTCCGCCGAACTCCTCTAAAAGCTGCTTTCTTCTCGCCTCTTTATTGCTTTTGTCGAGCGCCTGCAAAAACTCGGAAACGCTTTTTCCGTCTGACGCGGCAATGCGCCTTAAATAATCATAATCTTCAGAGATAGCGTCGAACTTGAGACCCTTTTGAGCCAATTTCGCCGCCTCGTCAAGCTCTAAATTTCTGATTTCCTTATTGAATTTTACAGGAATGAGAATTTCATCAGCGGGCTTCGGTATGGTTTCCGTCGCTTCCGCAGTACCGTTTTCCTCCGAGGTCTCAGGTAGTACCTCGGTATTTAAACCTACATCTTCCAAAATTATTCTTCCTCTCTTATTTCTGTGACTGCTCCGTGCCGTCATAGGCTAAAAAATTGCTAAATTCACGGCTTAGCCTTTCGGTCTCCTCTTCGCCGAGGAACGCGCCGCGTTTTATATGCTTTTCACAGCGCGGGGGTCTTGTCCCGAGCAAAAAGCCCGAAAGAAACGCCGCGACGGCGGTTGCAAAAATTGCCA
The DNA here is from genome assembly GCA_945875045.1 of uncultured Clostridia bacterium. Lineage (GTDB taxonomy): Bacteria > Bacillota > Clostridia > Oscillospirales > Acutalibacteraceae > UBA737. The sequence goes on from CAMCIX010000141.1 coordinate 3,341, forward strand.
ATGCTGTCATATATCCCAGCCTCCGTTCAAATCAGATTCGGTTATATCGGGGCGCGAAGCAGGTGCTTCCTCATCGGAACACGGGTGAAAATGCTTAACGTCCTCAAAGGCGTACCTTAACGCGTCGCACAAATGGTTGTCGCTGTCCTTAGGCATACGCTTTCCGTTATCGGCGGCTTTGTCGTCGTAAACGTAGGAGGACAGCTCGCGTATCATATTAACACAATCGGGATTAACCGTGATTTTATACTCATTAATAGCGGCGATTCCGTTTAAAATACTGTCCCTGCCCTTGACCGACGGGGTAATCCTTGAAATACCGAGCCGCCTTAAATCGTCGTTTGACTTAGGCTCTGCGCAGTCGGCGCGTATACGCTCCTTAGAAAACCCCATTTTCTTTATTTCCTCGGCTATGTCGCAGTTAAGCATACGCCGTTTGCAAAGCTCGCGGTATATATAAAGCTCCTTGTCGATAGGGTTTGCCTCAAACGCCACAAAGCCCGTAGGGTCGTTAGTATAGCCGTAGTCAAGCCCGAAAAAGCTTTTCCACTTGTAACGCTCTTTAGGCGGTATTTCCTTTTTTCCAACGCTCCAGTTTTCGTAAACCAGACCCTCCGAAATACCCCAGTTGCCAAGCCCCGCCACCTCGTATTTGCGGCGGTTGGTCTTTTTCATCCGCTCAAATACCGCGCGGTCGGTCTCGTCCAAAAACTCGTTTACGAGATAGTTGGTAGAAAAGGTCGCCGTCTCCGCGTTTTCGGTATCGAAAAAGCGTTTTTTAAGCCAATGCGTTCCGCTCCACGGGTTAAAGGTAAGGGTTGTCTGCTTAAACAGCGGCGGCTCCACGTTTCCCCTCGGAACCGATAAATCCAGCTTGTCAAAATCCGCCTCGGACGATATTTCAAATGCCTCCTCTATCCAAACAAAGTTGAGATAGCCTGTCGGCACCGTGGTCGAGGCGAGCTTTAATACGTCGTCGAAGCCGCGGAAAATTATCCTTTGCCCCGTCGGAAGATAAACCATTTCCATTGGCGAGACGGTATTTTTCCAAAGCTTTGAGACCCCTAAACGCTCCTGCGCCCATTTAAGCTGTGCAAAGGTGCTGTCGCGGTGGGTGTTCATAACCTGACGGACAACCAAAAGATTGCTTTTTTCGTATTTCATAAGCCTGTAAATAAAGTTAAGCGCGGTTGTCGCCGATTTTTTCGAGCCCTTTCCGCCCTTTAAGACCCTGTACCGTTTATCACAGCTCCAAAACTCGTCGTACCCGCCGCCTATAATTTCGGAAAGCTTAATTTCCGACGTCGTCAATAATTGTCACCGCCCTTGCGCCTCCTTGTTTTTCCGAATCCTTTTCGCTTACGATTGAACGCAGCTCCTTTATAGCCGAAAGATCCCCCGACGCGGCTTTTTTGTAAAGCGCTATCATTACCGCGGTTTTTCTGGTGGGATTTTTAATCTCAAATCCCTCGTCTCTAAGCGACTGTGCCTCCGCCTCCGACAGCCTTTCGTTAAGCAGCGTTTTTAGGGTTTTATAAAGCAGCTTGTCATTCTCTCGCATTTTGTTTTCCCTCCCGGCGTTTACGATAATACACTAAAGCGATATGGACATTCACCGACAAAAAAACCGCGGAATCCGAAAATTCCGCGGCTTTTAACCTATCGCTCATATTATATCTTTAATTGTAATTTCTGCCTTTCCGTTAGGCGAC
>CAMCIX010000142.1 GCA_945875045.1 uncultured Clostridia bacterium
TTGTAGCGTTACAATATTTTTTGTAAACCTTGAATTAAACGCTTGAAAATAAACAAGGAATGTGGTATAATACAAAATCATGCGGATATAGTTCATCGGTAGAACATCAGCTTCCCAAGCTGAATAGGTGGGTTCGACTCCCATTATCCGCTCCAGCGTGCCGCCGGACCCAATTCGTCCTTGGGTTCAGCGGTATTTTTTACCCTTGCGGCTCGACCACAAACGGCATCTTTTTTCCTTCATCTTTACAGTCGAGTGCCTCGACGCGCAGACGCGTAGTCGGGGCGCTTCTTTTTTGAATTATTACGGTACGATGTGGGCATCGTCCGATAGGGTTCGTCGATTTTTCGGGGGTGCATAGACCCGTTCTTTATGAATTTAGATGTTAGATATTATATGTTAGAAATTAAACGGGAAAACTTAATTTGACTGCGTAGGGCGGGGGCTTGTCTCCCGCCGTCTTGGAAATTCGTAAACGGACGGTCGTGGACGCCCGTCCCTACGATGGATAATCGGGTTTATGTAGGGGACGGCGTCCTCGACGTCCCGTTGGGCGTTCGTGCGTTTTTCGGAAGGGTGCATAGACCCTGCCCTAAAAAGTTAGACGTTGTATGTTAGACGCGGAAGGCATAAATGTCTTCCCTTCGGTGGATAATTTAATTTAATTGCGTAGGGAACGGATTTATCCGTTCCGTATTAAAACGCCGATTAATTTTGGATTTGTTCCCACCGCAAACCCCAATTTAATTTTTTACAGCCCTTTTTTCGGCTTATGAATGTTTCTGATTTTCTTTTTGGGCTTTTTCGCCGTGCGGTTGACTTCGCGCTTATCGGGTGCGACAAGGCAGTTAGGTCCTGTTCCGATAAGGTCGAACCGCCCCTCTTTTTTAAGGGCGGAAAGCACAAGCGCGCGGTTTTCCGGCTTAAAGTACTGCAAAAGCGCCCTCTGCTCCGCCTTTTCCCGCTCGGTGCGGGGAACATAAACAGGCTCCATAGTATCGGGGTCAAGCCCCGTATAAAACATACAGGTCGAGACCGTACCCGGCGTGGGGTAAAAATCCTGCACCTGCTCGGGGTGAAGCCCGTGCTTTTTTAAGAATACCGCAAGCTCTATAGCGTCCTTTTTGGTGCTTCCGGGGTGGGAAGACATAAGATACGGCACTAAGTACTGCTTTTTACCCACGCTCTCGGTAAGCTCATAAAACCGCTTTTCAAATTTATTGTATACCTCGATAGGCGGCTTGCCCATTTTTTTAAGCACGCGGTTGGAGCAATGCTCGGGCGCGACCTTTAGCTGACCGCTTATGTGGTGATTAACGAGCTCCTTGAAAAACTCCTCGTTTTGGTCGGCGATAAGATAGTCAAACCGAATCCCTGAGCGAATAAATACCTTTTTAATTTTAGGCAGGGCGCGAAGCTCCCGCAAAAGTGACAAATAATCCTCGTGGGTGACCTTAACCGCGGGGCAAACCGTGGGAGCCAAGCACTTTTTGTCGGGACACAGCCCTTTTTTAAGCTGACCGTCACAGGAAGTCCGTCTGAAATTGGCGGTAGGCCCTCCCACGTCGTGAATATAGCCCTTAAAATCGGGCATTTCGGTTAACAGCCTTGCCTCCTTTATCACCGATTCGTGGCTTCTGACCGAAATCTGCCGCCCCTGATGGAAGGCAATCGAGCAGAAATTGCAAGCGCCGAAGCAACCGCGATTGTGAATAAGGGAGAATTTTACCTCCTTTATTCCGGGAACACCGCCAAGCGCTTCATAGCTCGGGTGGTAGTTGCGCATAAAGGGAAGTCCGTAGACCTCGTCCATCTCTTTCGTGCTAAGGGGCGGCATTGGGGGATTTTGCACTACAATTTTGTCCCCGTGGCGCTGAATAACGGTTCTGCCGCGCACCGCGTCGTGCTCGGTTTGCTGAATTTTGCAGGCTTTTGCGTAAAGCCGCTTGCCCTTTTCGTCGGGAACCCGCACAAGCTCAAAGGCGGCGCACTCCTGCGCCCCAGCGATAGGAGTGTAGTCGGTGGCGTTTACCGCGTAGCATGTACCCAAAATATCGGTAAGAGAGGAAATATCCTCACCCGCCGCCAGTCTGTCGGCAATCTCGACAACGTGCTTTTCCCCCATGCCGTACATAAGCAGATCCGCGCCCGATTCGATAAGCACCGAGGGGCGCACCCTGTCATCCCAGTAGTCGTAATGGGCGAAGCGGCGCAGTGATGCCTCAAGCCCGCCTATACATACGGGAATATCGGGGAAAAGGCTTTTAAGCCTTTTGGTATAGACCGTAACCGCCCTGTCGGGGCGTGCACCCGATTTCCCGCCCGCGGTATAGGCGTCGTCGCTTCTCCGCTTTTTGGCGGCGGTATAGTGGGCAACCATTGAATCGATATTTCCGCTGTTTACCAAAAAGGCAAGTCGCGGTCTTCCGAATCGCGTAAAATCCTTATCATTTTGGGGCTGTGGGATAATGCAGACCTTATACCCCGCGTGCTCCAGCACCCGCGAGATTATCGCCGTGCCAAAGCTGGGGTGATCGACATACGCGTCCCCCGTGACTATTACAATATCGGGCTGTTCCCAGCCGTACTGCCGCATTTCCTTGACGGTTATAGGTAAAAAAGGCATATTGTCCTCCGTTTGAAAAATATATTATTAGTATAACATATTTGATTTCATTCTACAAGGAGTAAGGCGAAATGGAGGAAAAGGATTATTTAAAGACGAAAGGTCACGGAGTATACGGCATAATTATCACCCAGGCGATTGTCACGGCGGTTATACTTTTAACGGTGCTTACCGTAAAATATTTTTTTAAAGGTACATACGGGGACCTTAAGGAATGGTACACCGTAAATATTTGCGCCGAAACCGACGTAAACGAGGTTATGGAGACGGGCGGTGAAACAGATGAGGTTTAGGCTGTTCGGAACGGAATTTTATGTTTCCTTTCTTTTCGCGGCGGTCATTACCGCAATGCTCGCCTTCGACAGGACGGGCTTTATTCTGCCCCTTTTATTTGCGGTTTTAATACATGAATTAGGTCACCTTGCCGCAATGTGGGTTCTTGACTGCGCGCCAAAGCGGGTGCGGATTGTTCCCGCCGCGGTTGAGATTACGACCAAAATCGGGACAGGAGCAGGGCACGAAATTATTATCGCCCTTTGCGGCCCCGCGGTAAACCTATTAATGTTCGGGACGCTTTTTATAAATTACCTTGCCTTCGGGAACGACGGCTATCTTACCGTCGGGCTTATCAATCTGCTTATCGGGGTTTTCAACCTCATACCCGTAACGGGGCTTGACGGCGGCACGGTGCTTTTTAATATCATCTGCCGCAAAGCCGAGCCGTCCCGCGCGGGACTTATTATGCGTATAATAAATTTTTCCGTCGCGGCGGCGGCGCTTACAGCGGCGATAATTCTCTGCCTTAAGGGAGAGTTTAACCTCTCGTTCTTTATCCTCGCGCTCTATCTTTTTGTGATGAGCATAATAAAAATATGAAGCGGCTGTAAAAAACCAATTGCATTTGGTAGGGACGCCCGTCCCTACGTTGGGTAATTGGGATTTGTGTTGCGGACTGTCATAACCGACCCTACAAAATATCTTTATCTTTCGCTTCTAAATACCTCAATTTTAGCGTTATTCAATTCCGCATTCCGCATTCCGAATTACGAATTAACCCTACAACCCCCGACTTATCCGTTATCGGGAGTTTTCGCGCAAAACTCTTAATTGCGGTTGGGTGGGTCGCGGTGCCGCGACCTTTAGCCTTCTTCTTTTAACAGCGCAGAAAACGCGCTTTTCGAAAGCGGCGAGACGATCCTCGTGAAAGACGCACCAAACAACCGCGACAAACATCAAAATTTCAAAAAGTGTTCTTAAAAGCATTGCAAAAGTCATAATTTTAACCTCCCGAACAAATGTTCGCAAGCTTATTATAACGGGATGTTACCCTTTTGTCAAGTCTTTTTTCAAAAAAATTTTACATTTTTCTTCTTTGGCTTTTTCGGCGGGCTTGTTTATTGCTTCTGTTTGTGATATAATAGTAAAAAATTGAAAATAAGGAGACTTTAAAATGTCTGAAACAAAACACAACGGCTGTTCGGGGGATTGCTCCTCCTGCGGTGAAGGCTGTTCCTCCCGCGAGCCGGAAAGCCTTATCGAGCCGACGGCGGAATATAACAAAATCAAGCACGTAATCGGCGTTGTAAGCGGCAAGGGCGGCGTGGGAAAATCTATGACCGCGTCTATGCTTGCGGTACTTCTAAGGCGCAAGGGCTACAGCGTGGGTATTCTCGACGCGGATATAACCGGCCCGTCTATCCCTAAAACCTTCGGGGTAAATTCCCGCGCTTTGCAGAACGCAATCGGCATACTCCCCGCCGAGACCAAAACGGGAATAAAGGTTATATCCATTAATATGATGCTGGAGGAAAAGGATTCCCCCGTGCTGTGGCGCGGTCCCGTAATCGCGGGGGCGGTAAAGCAGTTCTGGACCTACGTTATCTGGGGCGACCTTGACTATCTGCTAATCGACTGCCCTCCGGGAACCGGCGACGTCCCCCTTACGGTTTTCCAGACGATTCCGTTGGACGGCGCGGTGATAGTTACCTCGCCGCAGGATTTGGTTTCCCTTATTGTTAAAAAAGCCTACAATATGGCGCGTATGATGAATATTCCCGTGCTTGGGATTATTGAAAATATGAGCTATGTTCTCTGTCCCGACTGCGGAAAGAAAATCGAGCTTTTCGGCTCGGGCAGCGAGAGCGTGGCAGAGGAAATCGGAGTGCCGCTCCTCGGTAAAATGCCGATCGACCCCTCCCTTGCCGCAATGGTAGATAACGGCGAGTTTGAGCGGTTCACCTGCGATTATCTCGAAGCCGCCGCCGACGAAATAGCTGAAAGGTTAAAATAATTAAGAAAACAGACAGCCCAAAATTAATGAATAATTAATAATTAATAATTAATAATGAATAATTATTCGTTTGGCATTACACCTGTCTCTTATACACATCTGACGCT
>CAMCIX010000143.1 GCA_945875045.1 uncultured Clostridia bacterium
GGAGTTGAAAGCTCCTACGCCATTCAGGCAGGCCGCGAGATTCGCATTATCGTCAAGCCCGAGGCGGTTTCGGACGACCAAATGGTGCTTATGGCTCACGATATTTCCTCCCGCATTGAAAGCGAGCTTGAATATCCGGGTCAGATAAAGGTAAACGTTATAAGAGAAAGCCGCGTAGTCGATTACGCGAAATAAAAGCTAAAATTTAGGACTGCAAGCTGTGTTTAGGAGCTTGCAGTCCTTTTTAGATGTTAGAAATTAGACATTAGATCTTAGACGGCGGATTTTAGACAATCGGACAGTCGGGGACGCCTGTCGTTTTGACGTTAGATGTTAGACATTAGATATTAGATGGCGGGGGCTTGCTCCCGCCGCCTAACGTCTGAATCGCGGAACGGATAAATCCGTTCCCTACGTTATCCAATTGAATATCTTAACGTAGGGAAGGCATTTATGCCTTCCGCGACGGACCCAAATTGACCCACCGATTTAATATGCGGAACGGACAGTCAGGGACGCCTGTTCCTACAAAATGCAATTTACCATCGTAGGGCGGGGGCTTGCTCCCGCCGCCTAACGTCTGAATCGCGGAACGGATAAATCCGTTCCCTACGTTATCCAATTGAATATCTTAACGTAGGGAAGGCATTTATGCCTTCCGCGACGGACCCAAATTGACCCACCGATTTAATATGCGGAACGGACAGTCGGGGACGCCTGTCCCTACAAAATGCAATTTATCATCGTAGGGCGGGGGCTTGCTCCCGCCCTACGTAACAATTATTCATTAATACACTCTTTCGCGGGCTCGGTAGCTTCGGTCTCCCCACCGCTCGATTTGCCGTGGGTAATAGAAAGCTTTAACAGCACGGGGGTAATAAGCGCCGCTATTACAACGCAGAGAACTATCGCGGGGAAGACAGAGGAATCTATGTAGCCGCTGTCAATGCCCTTTTGCGCGACCATAAGCGCAACCTCGCCGCGCGCCACCATTCCTATACCGACCGTAAGGGATTCGCGGTTGCTCATTTTGGTTGCCCTTGCCGCAAGTCCGCAGCCGACAATTTTAGTCAATACCGCCATTACCGCCAGCACCAGCGCAAAAAGGATTATGCTTGTATTTATGCCCGAAAGGTCGGTTTTAAGCCCGATATTAGCAAAGAAAACGGGGGAAAATACGAGGTATGAGGCGGCGGTGATTTTCTTCGCGACATACTGCCTTGATTTGGTAAGGTTACAGAGAATGACCCCCGCGAAATAAGCGCCCGTAATATCGGCAACCCCGAAAAGCTTTTCGGCGCAGTAGGACATAAGAAAGCAGAACGCCAGCGCCCACACCGCGATACGGCGGCTTGTCTCGTGATTAACCGAGACCTTTTTAAACACCTTGTATACAATAAAGCCGACTATAAAGGTAAAGACGAAAAAGGCGAGAATTTTAAACACCGTAGCTAAGGGGCTTACCCTGCTGTCCCCCATAGCGGAAAGCACGCTTAGTACGATAATTCCTATAATATCGTCGATAATCGCGGCGGAGAGAATGGTTGTCCCCACGCGGGATTTAAGCTTACCCATTTCGTTAAGGGTTTCTACCGTTATACTTACCGAGGTAGCCGCGAAAACCACGCCGACAAACGCCGCCTTAAGCATACTTGTGCGGTCAAAGCCGCTCCCGAAAAAGAGGTAATAAACGCCGCCGCACCCTAAAATCGGGACAAACACGCCCAACACCGCTATCAGACAGGCGGCGGGGCCCGTGCGCTTAAGCTCGTTAATATCGGTGTCTATACCAGCGATAAACATAAGCATAATAACGCCTATCTCGGCGGTTTTTACAAGAAAATCCGACTGGTGGAGCAGTCCTATACCGCTGGGTCCCAAAAGAACACCCGCCAAAAGCGCGCCGACTACCTGCGGCAGATGGACGTGGGCGGTCGCTATGCCGAAAATTTTGGTAAAAAGCAAAATCAGGGCGAGCGAAAGTAAAAAGCTGTACGAATCCAAATTAAACCCCTCTTTAGAAATAATCTACAATTTTATATTATACCGAATTACAGCTCTTTTTCAAGAGAGAAATTTGATGAAATTTGTATTGACAAACGGAAAAATATAGTGTATCATTTATCTGTACTATTTATGTTAGTACAGTTTATTTTTTATTCGGAGGTGCGTTATGCTTCAGCTTAATTATAAAAGCGGCGTTCCTATCTGCGACCAGATAGTTAACGGCTTTATACGTATGAAGGCGTTGGGGCTTTCAAAGGGCGGCGACCAGCTCCCCAGCGTGCGGGCGCTTGCCGTGGAGCTTTGCGTTAATCCGAACACTATACAAAAGGCTTATCAGATGCTCGAAAGTGCGGGCGTAATCTACTCGGTCAAGGGAAAGGGCTCCTTCTTTTCGGATGACGCCGCGGCGGATATTGCCGTTATTAAGGCGGCTAAAAAGGACTTCAGGGCGGCGGTTCAGTCCGCCTTGGAGCTTGGAATGACCGAAAGCGAGCTTAAGAAAATAATAGCTGAGGTTTGCGGAAAGGAGGAGGCGCACAATGATTAAGGCAAGCGGGCTTACAAAAATATTTGAGGATAAAAAGGCGCTTGACGCGGTGGACTTTGAGATTGCGGACGGCTCTATTTACGGGCTTATCGGCTCGAACGGGTCGGGGAAATCCACCTTTTTGCGCTTGGCGGCGGGAATTTATATGCCCGACGGCGGCGAAATCACGGCGGACGGCGAGCGGATTTTCGACAATTTTCGCAAAAAAACGCAGATTGCCTATTTAGGGGATACCCCCTATTTTATGACCCACGCGACGATAAAGGAGCTTGCTAAGTTTTACCGCTTAATGTACCCGAGCTTTGACAACGGGCTTTATAACAGACTGCTTGAGATTTTTCCCCTTGATTACAAGGCGAAAATCGCCACTATGTCAAAGGGTATGCAACGTCAAGCGGCGCTTATTATGGCGATTGCCTCCTCGCCTAAGTATTTACTGCTGGACGAGGCGTTCGACGGGCTTGACCCGGTTATAAGAAAGGTGCTTAAAAGTATTCTTATCGAGGGGGCGGAAAACCGCTCTATGACCACGGTTATCGCCTCTCACAATCTAAGGGAGCTTGAGGATCTCTGCGACCGCGTGGGGCTTATTCACGGCGGTAAAATGATTTTCAGCGACAGCGTTGAAGGGCTTAAGGGCAAGCTTCACAAGGTTCAGGCGGCGTTTTCGCGGATACCCGAGGTTTCGGTATTTAAGGGACTGGACGTTCTTAAAATCGATCGCAGCGGCTCGGTTATACAGATGATCGTCCGCGGCGACGAGGAGGAAATAATGAGCTATATCGCGCGCCTTTCCCCGATTTTTTCGGAGTGCATTGAGCCTACCCTTGAGGAAATGTTTGTCTACGAACTGGAGGTGACGGGTTATGACGTCAAAAGCATTATTACATAAATTTCATCCGTCGCTTAACCTTTACAGATATTCGGTAAAGCGCACATTTGGGCTTACCCTGCTTATGACGGTGTTTATGCTGCTTATTTGTCCGGGCTTTGTCGTTACGCATATCAACAACCGTTTGAGTATGTCGGAAACCGACGTTTACAATTTTGACAAGACGGCGCCCACCCTTATTTCGGGGGTTATGGCTGTTACCTGCGCCGCGAGCCTTATTTATCTGTTTATTAATTTTTCCTTTCTTTACAGCCGCAGCGGGAGCGATTTTTTCCATTCCCTGCCCCTTAAACGCTCCGGAATGTTAGCCTCCCGCTTTTTGGCAAGCATTGTCCCGATTTTGCTTCCGCTCACCCTCACCTACGCCTCGATGTGCGGAATATTGGCGCTTGACTATGTCGAGGGCAGTATAAGTCTTATTTTAACGGGCTTTGTTTACAATATTCTGATACTTATTATGTGCGCGGCGTTTAGTTTGATTTTTATTGTCTGCGCGGGAAGTATTTTTGATTTAATAATCTCCTTCGTCTCCTTTAACGTGGGTGTTATTTTGCTTCAGATTATAAATTCCGAGCTGTGTCGGCAATATCTTTGGGGCTATCCCCATAACGCGGAGTTCAAGCTGCTTATGCTCTCCACCCCTTTTGTTTATGCCTTTGAGGGCTTTTTCGATTTGTTTTGCGGAATCGGGCTGTTCGGCGAATCATACCCGATTTTCACCGCAAAGCTTGTAATTATTACCCTCCTTTCGCTTGCCGCCGCCTTTCTGCTTTACAAGCGCCGCAAGAGCGAAAAAAGCGGCGTAGCCTACGCTTATAGGTTTATTTACATAGTCTGCGCGATTATAGTAGGCGTTATCGGGGCGTATATTGTCGGAATAATTTTTTCGGAGGGAGAGTTTAATTTCCTGTTCTGGATTTTCGCGGTTGTAGGCGCACTGCTCGCGGCGGTCACCTTCGGCGCGATTAACGACCGCGGCTTTAAGACGGTCAAAAAATCGCTTATAATAGGGGGCGGCTCGGCGCTTTGTATGGCGGCGTTTTCTCTCTGCCTGTGGGGCGGCTTCTTCGGCTATACAACCCGTATTCCGAGCAAGGAAAAAATAGAGACCGCAAGCGTATCGGTTTCAAATTTCAGCGCCGAATTTACCGACCCCGACCTTGTAATGAAGCTGCATAACAGAATTGTCGCGCAGGGCGGCGATAAAAACGAATACGACTATGCCTATATAAGCTATAAGCTTAAGAACGGGCAGACTTTCGAACGCGATTTTTATATAAATTATAACGACCATATGGACACCCTGCTTGAAATTTACAGAAGCGAGGAAAATATAAACGGCATAAGAAAGAGATTTGAGAAATTTACCGACAACAATCTTGCGATTTCGGTTTATACCGAGGACGACACGGTAGAGGGGCTTTACCTTACCGCCGCCGAGTTCAGCCGATTAAGGGAGGCGTATTTCACCGATATTTCGTCCGCTACTAAGGACAGTATTTACGGCGGGCAGTATATGACCCTGTCTCTTATACACATCTGACGCGCCGACGATATGCAGTGTGTAGATCTC
>CAMCIX010000144.1 GCA_945875045.1 uncultured Clostridia bacterium
CACACTGCATATCGTCGGCAGCGTCAGATGTGTATAAGAGACAGATTATATATTGTCTCTTCCGCGTTGTCAATAAGGCGCAGGAGCTTCGTTTATTTGTCTGTTGTTGCGAAAATTTCGTTATATTTCAGAGTGCTGAAAATGGGTTTGCTATTGTATATACAAGCTTACTGAATAAAAAAGACTACTGCCTTTTATTTGACAGTAGCCTTTTATTGTATACATAGACGGAGCCAAACGCAACCCCAGGACGGGGTAACTCTCGACTCCGATTACAGTATACACGATTATTCTATGTTTGTCAATGGTTTTTTATGCTTTTTAATATAGTTCAAATTTTCTATATATTGAAATCCGTGCTCGTAATAAATAGAATTTGGTTGTAAAAAGTTTTCTGTTTTTCGGTATATCATTTCATATAGCTTACTCAGCCATTTTTCAAAATCTGTAGTTGCCTCTTTAATATTTAATTGCTGTTCATAGTATTGCCGTGCGATACCGGCAAAAATATCTGCTATTTGAACCGTCGGAGTTATGGACGAACCGACAAATAACGGCGTTTCAAGAATTTTAGTAAATTTTTTCCCTAAGCGTGATTTAAAAAGAAAATTATTAAAATTTACCGCTGTTTTTAGGTCTTCTCTTTCATTTGTTTCATCGAATACAAAAATCGCCTTCTCCGTATTACGGCGTTCACAACAATATTCAACCTTTTTCATTAGCAAATGATATTGTTTTGGAAGGATGCCTTCTTCGGTTATAGGTTGAGAAACCGGTCTTTTTATAATAATGCAAAAAGTAGTAATATTATAATTAGTGACGGTCTTGACGAACTCTTCGGCGTATTCCCTGTTTTTTGTTCTGTTCTTTTCAATTGTCTGCTTTTTGATTAGGTTTGTGGATTTAATCTCATCTTGCTTGCCGTATATTCTGTTTTTCAGCTTATAAATATCATTAGTTATTGCTCTGACATCCTTTTCATAAATACAAACAGCCATTAGTGTTGAAAAGTTATTTCCGTCACTTGGGCGAGGATAGCCGCTTTCATCGATAAAAACCAACATTATTATTCCTGCTTTCTATAATCCTGCTTAGGTCGAGATAGGTTATGTGTTATTTTATCATTATCAACTTTAAAAGGCAACGAAATTTTCCGGTTTCTCAAAAAATTATGTATATTTTTTTGGGTATTTAAAGATTTTCTGTTTACACGGCGGAAAAAAAGTGGTATTATAGTAGATGTATGAGACTGTTAAAGAATGAAAGCTTATAAGCGTCTCATGAATTTTTTAGAGGAGGAATTTTCAATGGCCAGAAAATTCAAAACCATGGACGGTAATAACGCCGCGGCTCATGTTGCCTATGCGTTTACCGAAGTAGCCGGAATTTATCCGATTACACCGTCCAGCCCTATGGCTGACTATGTTGATCAGTGGTCGGCTCAGGGACTTAAAAACATCTTCGGCACAACCGTAAACGTTGCCGAAATGCAGTCCGAGGCGGGTGCCGCGGGTACTGTTCACGGCTCTTTGGCAGCCGGTGCTTTAACCACCACCTTCACCGCTTCTCAGGGACTTTTACTTATGATCCCGAACATGTACAAAATCGCGGGTGAGCTGCTCCCCTGCGTTTTCCATGTATCGGCTCGCTGCGTGGCTTCTCACGCCCTTAACATCTTCGGCGACCACTCCGACGTTTACGCCTGCCGTCAGACCGGCTTTGCTATGCTCGCCGAGACCAACCCGCAGGAGGTTATGGACTTAGCTCCCGTAGCCCACTTGGCTTCTATTGAGGGCAGAGTTCCGTTCATCAACTTCTTTGACGGCTTCCGCACCTCTCACGAGATTCAGAAGATTCAGGTCTGGGATTACGAGGACCTTAAGGAAATGTGCGATATGGACGCTGTCGAGGCGTTCAGAAAGCGCGCTCTTAACCCCGAGCACCCTGTAATGCGCGGTTCTCACGAGAACGGCGACATCTTCTTCCAGCACCGCGAGGCATGCAACAAGTACTATGACGCTATGCCCGCAATTGTTGAGAAGTATATGGACAAGATTAACAGCAAGATCGGCACCGATTACAAGCTGTTCAACTACTACGGCGCACCCGACGCCGAAAAGGTTATCATCGCTATGGGCTCTATCTGCGACGTTGCAGAGGAGGTTATCGACTACTTGACCGCTAAGGGTGAAAAGGTAGGTCTTGTTAAGGTTCGCCTTTACCGTCCCTTCAGCGCTGAAAGATTAGTAGAGGCTATCCCCGCTACCGCAAAGAAGATTGCCGTTCTTGACAGAACTAAGGAACCCGGCGCGTTAGGCGAGCCCCTTTACCTCGACGTTGTTGCCGCTCTTGCCGCTACAGGCAGAAAGGTTGACGCGGTTGTAGGCGGACGTTACGGCTTAGGCTCTAAGGACACACCGCCCTCCAGCATTTTTGCTGTATACAAGGAGCTTGGCAAGGACGTTCCCAAGCACAACTTCACCCTCGGTATCACCGACGACGTTACCGATTTGTCCCTCGCAGAGGAGCCCGCTCCGAACACCGCGGCAGAGGGAACTATCGAGTGCAAGTTCTGGGGTCTCGGCGGCGACGGCACCGTTGGCGCTAACAAGGACTCTATCAAGATTATCGGCGACCATACCGATAAGTATGTTCAGGCATACTTCCAGTATGACTCCAAGAAGACCGGCGGTATCACCGTATCCCACCTGCGCTTCGGGGACAAGCCTATTAAGAGCCCCTACTACATTAATAAGGCTGACTTCGTTGCCTGCCACAACCCGTCCTATGTAATCAAGGGCTACAAGATGGTTAACGACGTAAAGCCGGGCGGCGTATTCCTTATCAACTGCCAGTGGACTCCCGAGGAGTTAAATAAGCATATGCCCGCCGAAGCTAAGCGTTACATAGCTAAGAATAACATTCAGCTTTACACCGTTAACGCTATCGACATTGCCGCCGAAATCGGTCTCGGCAAGCGTACAAATACCGTTCTTCAGTCCGCTTTCTTCTCACTTTCCAAGGTTCTCCCCGAGGAAGAGGCTATCGGCTATATGAAGGAGAAAGCCCAGAAGTTTATGAAGAAGGGTAAAGAAATCGTCGAGATGAACGAGAAGGCAATCGACGCAGGCGCTACTGCCTATGTTAAGATTGACGTTCCCGCCGACTGGGCTAATGCAGAGGACAACACCGCTCCTGTAAAGGAAGAGGGTCCCGCTAAGCTTGTCAAGATGGTTGACGATATTATGAAGCCGGTAGGTCTTATGAACGGCGATTCTCTCCCCGTTTCGGTATTTATGGACCACGCCGACGGTACATTCGAGCAGGGCGCTTCGGCTTACGAGAAGCGCGGCGTTGCGGTTATGGTTCCCGAGTGGAATCCCGACACCTGCGCTAAGTGTAACAAGTGCGCATTTGTCTGCCCCCACGCTACAATCCGTCCCTTCGTGCTCACCGCCGAGGAGGTTGCGGCGGCTCCCGCTACATTAAAGAAGGCTCCCAAGCCCTTCCTTAAGACAGATTACACCTATGCTTTGACCGTTTCTCCGCTTGACTGTATGGGCTGCGGCGTATGCGTTGGCGTATGCCCGACCAATTCACTCAAGATGGTATCTCAGGAGTCACAGCTTACCGAGCAGGCCTCCTTCGATTACTGCGTTGCCAAGGTCGCTGAGAAGAAGGACGTTGCTACAGACGCAAACGTTATTACTTCACAGTTCAGAAAGCCGCTTCTCGAGTTCTCCGGCTCCTGCGCGGGCTGTGCAGAGACCTCCTATGCCCGTCTTATCACCCAGCTCTTCGGCGACAGAATGTACGTTTCCAACGCTACAGGCTGTTCTTCAATCTGGGGCGGACCTGCCGCTACTTCACCCTACACCACCAATGCCGAGGGTCACGGCCCCGCTTGGGCTAACTCCCTGTTTGAGGACAACGCCGAGCACGGCTACGGTATGTATTTAGGACAGAAGGCTATCCGCGACCGTCTTATCGACGACGTTAAGCAGATTGCCGCGTCCGACAAGGCAGACGAGGCTGTTAAGGCTGCGGCTGAAGTATACCTCGCTACCGTTAACGACGGCGCTAAGAACACCGACGCTTCTAACGCACTTGTTGAAGCTCTTGAAAAGCAGGGTGCAAACTGCCCCGTATGCAAGGACGTTCTTGATAATAAGGAATACCTTAACAAGAAGTCTGTATGGATCTTCGGCGGCGACGGCTGGGCTTACGATATCGGCTTCGGCGGCGTTGACCACGTTTTAGCTCAGGGCAACGACGTAAACATTATGGTATTCGATACCGAGGTTTACTCCAACACCGGCGGTCAGGCTTCCAAGGCTTCCAACATCGGTCAGGTTGCTCAGTTCGCGGCGGCAGGTAAGGCTATCGCTAAGAAGAGTCTTGCCGAGATTGCTATGTCCTACGGCTATATCTATGTCGCTCAGATAGCTATGGGCGCCGATATGAACCAGACCTTAAAGGCTCTTAAAGAGGCTGAGGCTTATCCGGGTCCGTCCCTTGTAATCGGCTACGCTCCCTGCGAGATGCACTCGATTAAGGGCGGTATGGTTAACTGCCAGAAGGAAATGAAGAAGGCTGTTGACTGCGGCTACTGGGATATGTTCCGTTACAATCCCGCGCTTAAGGCAGAGGGTAAGAATCCCTTCGCGCTTGACAGCAAGCCCGCAACCGCTGATTATAAGGACTTCATTATGGGCGAGGCTCGTTACTCCTCACTCACACGCTCCTTCCCCGACCGCGCCGAACAGCTCTTCGACAAGGCCGCCGAGACCGCAAAGGCTCGCCGCGCTCACCTCGAAAAGCTGGTTAAGCTCTACGGTACAGAGGAATAATCCTTTAAAAATAAAACGCGAAAGGCAGAAATGTCTTTCGCGTTTTTATTGTATAGAAATTTTTAAAACAGCCGATAATATTAATAGGTTCAAGGAGTAATTACAATGGGTGTATTAATATTTTTTATCGGCGCTGTTTGCGGAGGATTTTTAGGAAT
>CAMCIX010000145.1 GCA_945875045.1 uncultured Clostridia bacterium
TAGTTAAATATTTCACATTTTTATTGACAAATCAATTTTACGAGAGTATAATAGCCACAACGAAACGGCAATGGCGTCGGTAGTGAAAGCTACTTTTGTCCTCCGTTTCTTTTTTTATGACAATATTATATGGGTAAATTTTAAGCGGCAATGGCGTCGTATGAGTAAGTTTTTTCTCTTATAACGCCGTTGCCGCTTATTATTTACCCGAAAAGAGAGGTTAAGTTATGAGCAAAATCAGCGAAATTTTCGGCAGCAACGTGTTTAATGACAGCGTTATGCAGCAGCGGCTTCCGAAAGAAACCTACAAGGCGCTCCAGCGCACGATTAAAGAGGGACGTTCCCTTGACCCCAACGTTGCAACGGTTGTTGCCAACGCGATGAAGGACTGGGCTATAGAAAAGGGAGCCACACATTACACCCACTGGTTCCAGCCACTCTCGGGTCTTTCGGCAGAAAAGCATGACAGCTTTATAACCCCCGTAGGCGACGGAAAGGTTATTATGGAGTTTTCGGGCAAGGAGTTAATTCAGGGCGAGCCTGACGCCTCCTCCTTCCCCTCGGGCGGACTTCGCGCTACCTTTGAGGCGAGGGGCTACACCGCTTGGGACCCGACCTCCTACGCTTTTATAAAGGACGGCGTGCTTTGTATTCCTACAGCCTTCTGCTCCTATGGCGGCGAGGCTCTCGACAAGAAAACCCCCTTGCTTCGCAGTATGCAGGCAATCAACAAGCAGGCTCTTCGCGTTTTAAGACTCTTCGGCAACACAGACGCAAAGTCGGTTAAAACCACGGTAGGTCCCGAGCAGGAATACTTCCTTATCGACGAGGAGGTTTACAACAAGAGAAAGGACCTTATTTATACAGGTCGCACCCTTTTCGGTGCTAAACCTCCAAAGGGTCAGGAGCTTGAGGATCACTACTTCGGAATTATCAAGCCGCGCGTTCAGGCGTTTATGAACGACCTTAACGAGGAGCTTTGGAAGTTAGGTATTCTTGCTAAGACCGAGCATAACGAGGTTGCTCCCGCACAGCACGAGTTAGCCCCCGTATTCACAACAACCAACATTGCGGCGGATCACAACCAGCTTACAATGGAGATTATGCAGAAGGTCGCCAAAAAGCATCATATGGTATGCCTCTTACACGAAAAGCCGTTTGCGGGCGTAAACGGAAGCGGTAAGCACAACAACTGGTCGGTCTCTACCGATACGGGCGTAAACCTTTTAAACCCGGGCGACACACCCTATGAAAATGCACAATTCTTACTATTCCTGTGCGCGGTTATTAAGGCGGTTGACGAATATCAGGATATGCTCCGCGTTTCGGTAGCCTCTGCCGGCAACGACCACAGACTGGGAGCTAACGAGGCTCCCCCCGCGGTAGTTTCAATGTTCTTAGGCACAGAGCTTACCGAGGTTTTAGAGGCTATCGAAAAGGATCAGCCCTACGGTGGCAAGGAAAAGGAAATACTTAAGATAGGCGTTCACACCCTACCTAAGTTCCCGAAGGACGCCACCGACCGCAACAGAACCTCCCCCTTCGCATTCACAGGCAACAAGTTTGAGTTCAGAATGTTGGGCTCTTCCTCCTCTGTTTCCTGCACAAACGTTGTACTTAACACCGCTGTTGCCGAGGAATTAAAGCAGTTTGCGGATGCACTCGAGGCGGCGGAGGACTTTGAGGAAGCCTTACACGAGCTTATTAAGAAGACCATTACCGAGCATAAGCGCATTATCTTTAACGGAAACGGCTACGACGACGCGTGGATTGCCGAGGCGGAAAAGAGAGGACTATTAAACCTCCGCTCAACGCCCGAATGTCTGCCCTATTCGCTTCACGAAAAGAACCTTAAGCTCTTTACCTCCCACAAGGTTTATTCCGAAACCGAGATGCGCGCAAGGTACGAGATTCTTTCCGAGAATTACTGCAAGACCATCAACATTGAGGCTCTTACAATGATTGATATGGCGAAGAAGGATATTCTTCCCGCAGTCAGCAAGTACTCTCACGAGCTTACCGATACCATTATTGCGAAAGCCGCCTGCGGCGACATCGATTCAAGCTATGAAAAGGATTTGGCGGCTAAGATAAGCAAGCTTACCGCCACCGCCTACAAAAAGGTATTAAAGCTTGAAGAGGCTACCCTCAAGGCTAAGGAAATCGACGATACCACAGAGCTTTCAATGTTCTATAAGGACAGCGTGTTCGCCGCTATGAGCGAGCTTAGAATTACGGTTGACGAGCTTGAAACTATGGTTCCGGCAGAGAGCTGGCCCTATCCGTCCTACGGCGATATGCTCTTCAGCGTAAAATAAATTCAGGTCACAAGCCGCCGTGTAAAAACGGCGGCAGGCAATACATTTTATAAAGGGATGATTTTTATGGATTCAACAATTATGGAAGCCATCTCCGGAGAGGTCTTCGGGGTTTGGTTTTTAATCGGTGCGGCATTGGTATTTTGGATGCAGGCAGGCTTCGCAATGGTAGAAGCCGGCTTTACAAGAGCCAAGAACACAGGCAACATTATAATGAAGAACCTTATGGACTTCTGTATCGGTACCGTGGTCTTCATTCTCATCGGTTTCAGCCTGCTGTTAGGCGAGGATGTTGTAGGACTTATCGGTAAGCCCGGATTCGACATCTTCACAGCTTATTCGGATTTTGATTTTTCAAACTTCGTATTTAACCTTGTTTTCTGCGCTACAACCGCCACAATAGTTTCGGGCGCTATGGCAGAAAGAACAAAATTCCTTTCCTACTGCATTTATTCGGGCGTTATTTCCGCTCTTATCTACCCGATTGAGGCTCACTGGATCTGGGGCGGCGGCTGGCTTTCACAGTTAGGCTTCCACGATTTCGCAGGCTCCTGCGCTATACATATGGTAGGCGGTATCTCCGCTCTTATCGGCGCAAAGCTCTTAGGACCGCGTATCGGAAAGTTCAAAAAGGACGAAAAGGGCAAGGTTGTAAAGGTAAACGCCTTCCCCGGTCACAGCATTGCTTTAGGCGCATTGGGCGTATTCATTCTCTGGCTCGGCTGGTACGGCTTTAACGGTGCGGCCTGTACCTCTATCGAGCAGTTAGGCTCTGTATTCCTTACCACAACCGTTGCTCCCGCCGTTGCAACCGTTGTATGTATGATATTCACCTGGATTAAATACGGAAAGCCCGATGTTTCAATGTGTCTTAACGCTTCGCTTGCAGGTCTTGTGGCTATAACCGCTCCCTGCGATGTTACAGACGCTTTAGGCGCTTCGATAATCGGCACTGTTGCGGGACTTTTAGTAGTATTCGGCGTATGGCTCCTTGACCACAAGCTCCATATCGATGACCCGGTTGGTGCTGTTGCGGTTCACTGTATGAACGGTATCTGGGGTACTATAGCGGTAGGTCTTTTCGCTACCGACACAGCCCCCGGCTATTCAATTGCCAACGCTTCGGGCGAAACCATCAAAGGTCTTTTCTACGGCGGCGGCTTTGAGCTTTTAGGCTTACAGCTTACAGGCTTTGCGGCAGTTGCGCTTTGGACAGCGGTTACAATCACAATTACATTCTTAGTTATTAAGGCTGTTATCGGTCTTCGCGTCAGCCGTGAAGAGGAAATTGAGGGTCTTGACGCTACCGAGCACGGACTTCCCAGCGCTTACGCAGGCTTCGCAATGCTCCCCGAGTACATAGACGAGGACGACGAACCCGTTGCGGTTACAGGCGACGTACCTGTTGCCGAGGCTGTTGAGGTCAAGGAAATGCCCAAGGTTGCGGCGGACGTTAAACCCGCAAGCGGTGAAAAAATCACCAAGGTTGAGGTTGTCTGCAAGGAAGCTAAGCTTGAGGCGCTCAAGAACGCTATGGTCGGCATAGGAATTACCGGTATGACCGTAACCCACGTTTTAGGCTGCGGCGTACAGAAGGGCAAGCCCGAGTATTACAGAGGCGTTGAGGTTGAAGCCTCCCTCTTACCGAAGATTCAGGTTGACATAGTTGTCTGCAAGGTTCCCGTATCTCAGGTTGTGGAGACCGCTAAGAAGGTTCTTTACACAGGACATATCGGCGACGGTAAGATATTCGTTTACGATGTTGAAAACGTTGTAAAGGTTCGTACAGGCGAAGAGGGCTACGATGCTCTTCAGGACGTTGAACAGTTCTAACATTACTTAACCTCCCTATTATATATTGCAAAAGCTTCCCTATTTTAAGGGAAGCCTTTGCGCATTTAAAAAAAACATTACTATTATTGAAATGAGGAAACTTTTATGTGTTCTATTATGGGCTATATCGGGAGCAGACTAACCGAAGACGAATTTAAGCTGGGCTTTGAGCGTACCGTTTCCAGAGGCCCCGATATGTCAAAGGTTGTAAAGCTTAATAACGGTCTGCTCGGATTCCACCGTCTTGC
The DNA here is from genome assembly GCA_945875045.1 of uncultured Clostridia bacterium. Lineage (GTDB taxonomy): Bacteria > Bacillota > Clostridia > Oscillospirales > Acutalibacteraceae > UBA737. The sequence continues at coordinate 4,400 of CAMCIX010000145.1, forward strand.
AATAATGGGGCTTACCGACAAGGGTATGCAGCCCTTCACATATAAGAATAATATGCTCGTCTGCAACGGTGAAATCTACGGTTTCAGACCCATAAAGGACGAGCTGATTAAAAAGGGCTATACATTTGAGAGCGACTCCGACTGCGAAATACTGCTCCCGCTTTATGAGCAGTACGGAATAGGTATGTTTAATATGCTGGACGCGGAGTTTGCGCTTATTATATATGACGGCGAAGCAAAGGACTTTATCGCCGCCCGCGACCCGATAGGCATACGTCCGCTTTATTACGGCTATGACGAGGACGGCGGCATACTCTTTGCCTCCGAGCCTAAGAACCTTGTGGGTCTTGCCGACAAGATTATGCCCTTCCCGCCCGGACACTACTATAAGGACGGCAGATTTTACTGCTACAACGATATTGCCGCGGTTGACGAGGTTTGCTATGATGATTTGGAAACCGTATGCAAAAACATTCACGATAAGTTAGTGGCGGGGGTTGAAAAGCGGCTTGACGCCGATACTCCTGTGGGCTTTTTACTAAGCGGCGGTCTTGATTCCTCCCTTGT
>CAMCIX010000146.1 GCA_945875045.1 uncultured Clostridia bacterium
GTATTCCCAGCGACTGGCGCTGTACCAAGGCTCAGGGCGGCGGAATGATTCTTGACTGGGGCGTGCACCTTATCGACCAGATTCTGCAAATTATAAAGGAAAGAATCGTAAGGGTTTACTGCACCGAAACCCACATCACCAACTCCGAGGTTGACGACGGCTTTAAGCTTACAATGTATTTTGAAAGCGGAAAGACCGCCTATGTTGAGGTAGGTACATATAACTTTATTGCTATGCCGCGCTTTTATCTGCAATGCAAAAACGGTAGCGCGATTATCAAGGACTGGCAGAAGAACGCGCAGGTCGCCCGTATGAAGGCATGGAACGAGAAAGAGGTTCTCCCCGTTCAGACCGCAGCCGGAATCACCAAAACCATGGCTCCCCGCGATGAAATCACCCTCGATATGTACGAGGCGGAGCGCCCTCAAAGCGACGTTCACGATTTTTACCGAAACTTCTGCGCCGCGCTTGACGGCAAGGCTGAGTCTGCAATCAAGCTTTGCGAAGTACGCCGCGTAATGCAGGTAATGGAGGCTTGCTTTAAGTCTTCCGACAAAAAGCAGGCGCTTGAGGTAAATATATAATAATTAGTTTTAAAGGAGTGCAAATTATGAAGCTGGGAATTGTAAGCGCAATCTATGACGGTTTCACCTTTGAGGAGGCTGTCGAAAACGCAGTAAGCAATGGCTGTAAATGTATGGAGGTTGCTTCCTGGCCGCAGGGCAAGGCGGAAAGGCGTTACGCGGGTGTAAGCCACATTGACGTGGATAACACCTCCGATGAATATATCGCCTACATAAAGGCTTTCTGTGCTGAAAAGGGCATTGAAATTTCCTCCCTCGCCTTTTACCCCAACACGATGGACGGAAACCTTGAAAAGCGTAACGCCGCTATAGAGCACCTTAAAAAGGTTATCAATATGAGCGCGCTTTTGGGTGTTAATATGGTTACGACCTTTATAGGCAGAGACCAGACCAAAACAGTAGAGGAAAACTTAGAGCTGTTTAAGGAAATCTGGCCGCCTATCATTAAGCTTGCCGAGGAAAAGGGCGTTAAGGTAGCGATTGAGAACTGCCCCATGCTTTTCGGCGCCGACCAGTGGCCCGGTGGACAAAATCTCTTTACCACCCCCGCCCTTTGGCGCAAGATGTTTGAACTTCTGCCCAGCGACAATTTCGGAATCAACTATGACCCGAGCCACTTTATCTGGCAGCAGATTGACTACATAAAGCCGCTTTACGAGTTTAAGGATAAGATTTTCCACGTTCACTTTAAGGATATTAAGCTTTATCCCGATAGGTTAAACGAGGTCGGAATAATGGGCTATCCGCTCGATTATATGAGCCCGAAGCTCCCCGGACTTGGCGACGTTGACTGGGGCAAATATGTTTCCGCCCTTACCGACATCGGCTTTAATGGATATGCCTGCATTGAGGTTGAGGACAAGGCTTTTGAAAGCTCAAAGGAACGGATTTTAGATTCAGTTGCACTTAGCTGCCGTTATATGCGCCAGTTCGTGATATAAAATTTTTTTAGGAGGAAAAGAAAATCCGCTCCTGCCTTAACAATATAATCACAGGCGGCAAGGCTCCCGTTCCGACCGACGAGATAATCTACAATCAGGCTATCCTTGACGGTATTCAGAAGTCAAGCGAGTGCGGCCACGAGGTTGAAATCAACATTACCGAAAATTAAGTAATACCGCTGGGGCTATCGCGTTAAGGGCATTTTGCACAAATCAGTGCCTCCCTCTGACGAGGGTGAGGATTGCCTGTGGCAATCTCTAAGCGTAAGCTTAGAAGCACCGACCGAAACGGCAGTTGAGAGGTGGCACGGCTTTGCCGTGACGGAGGGAGAGAAGGGGTAAAGTCGCATAAAAACGCAACTTTTTCTCTCCCTCAGTTTCGCTACGCTCAACAGCCGCTGACAGCGGCGGTCCCCTCTGTCACTTCGTGACATCTCCCCACACTGTGGGGAGTAACCCTCGTCAGAGGGAGCCTTGAACTTAACAAACCCATTTCGGTTTGTGCAATTTTACCTTAACGCGACAGCCACAGTATAAATAAAAATTGCTGAAACCGTTTTAAGTATGGGGAAGTATATATCGGGAAGAGAACCGTTCTAAACTACTGAAATTGCTTTTTTCAGTCGCTTAGAGTTGTCCTCTGATTAGGGTTAATACACAACGACAAAATTTATTGCAACGTTTGCAACGGTTTTGTTAACTGTTAAAAAATTGGTTTATGTGTTAAAATTATTATGTTTAAAAGTATACAAAGTTTAAGCATATTCGAAAAATTTGAGCGGAGTGACTTCGGCAGATGAAAAATTCGAACCCGGACGATACAAAAAAATATGCTTCAATGCGGATATGGAAAAAGCGCTGGTACAGAATCACCTCCTTTTTGGCGGCGGTAGTAGTATTCTGCACCACCTATGCGCTTATTCTTCCTGCGGTTACTCAGGAAAGAACTGTTGCACAAGACACCGGAGTATCAGTCGGCGGTATTACTATAGATGGAATCACCGACGGTGAAGGACCGTTTGATAGAGACGACGAAGCCGGAAATGATTCAGAAGTAAGCAATAGAATTGTCCGCACCTTTGATACCGTAAAATATAAATTTACTGTTTCAACCGCCGGCAATCCATATGATAACGCCCGAGTTAAAATGGAATTTATCTTGCCTCTTAAAAAGAACGAAGCGGAATTTGATGTCGCCGCTATGGGATGGATGGATACTACCGTTGGGTATATGTATGATTATCAGGAAGACCAAACACGAATTATAAACGGAACAGCAACTAATTGTCAGGTGCTTACCTGCTATAAGCATCTGCAGAATACGGTTAACAGTACCGCGGCTATCCCGGGCAACTTTACCGAAACCTTTACGGTAAAGGTCAAAGCGATGAAAAACGGAGATACAATTAAACCAACTATAACCGCGTCTTTGGAGCTTAACCTTGCACAAGTTGCGGAAAAAACTGCTGACGCGGTTACAGTCTCCGCCGCGCCGAGGTACAATGTTAAGCTTGACGGAGGACCCTCCTATAAGGGTACCTTTGATTTTAGTACGGGAAATAATTTGGCGCAAAAATATGGAGACGGATATATAGCTGACCCATCTAAAAAATATGTAGTCGGCCGCGCAATGAAGTTCGGCGTTACGCTGCAGCTTTATAACGACGGCACTCCCGACAAAGGCTTTAAGGGTATTGAGCTTCCGACAGGAGATATCACATTTGAACTTAAGCTAACTTCAAAATACGGTGCGGCAGAGAATAATGCCACAGTTGTAACGGATGATTACACCCCCTTGCTCTGGAGCTGTGACTATAACTATACTTCATGGACAGATAAAACAAACAACGATGGAAGAGAATTAACAAAAGACTTCTCGGGAAGTGCATATGAATACGCGCCGTATACAGTAGACGGTTGGAGCGATAAGGAAACAACCTGCTATCACGGCGGCGGCTGGTCGGCAACACAGAGCGGCAATACTATTTCCGTAACGGTATCGAATTTTGTGATTAACGTCAATGAGATGCCTACTAAAAACGGCAACGGCGCGAAAGAGATTTACAATCTTGCGAACGGAGAAGGCTGTTTTTCCTCGGGTGAAATCTGGATTGTCCAGCCGTTTAATAATAAAACAGGTTCAACCCCGGTGAAAGAATATACTATTCTCGACGAGTATAAAGATGGTATGTTCTACACAACTGTTGAAGTACAGAATGTGCAGGCTAAATCTATCGGCAGCGGTGACACCACGGTTGATTCCGCAGCCGCGCAAATGATTACATCAGATGATAAGAGAGCTTTAAATCTTGAGCTTTATTCGGATGGTTCTCTGACAAACCGTATCGCGTATAGAAACGAAAACAGAGATAAGGGCGTAGGGGTAGACGACCTTTATAACGGCAAGGACTTTGCGATGCCGGGTACCTCGCTCTATATTTACAGCGGAATAGATTATTCGGATAATGGCGAGGATAAAAATGCATTGTATTGGGCGACTAATTTTACAAGAATCAACGCCGATATCTTTGAGGTGACAAGTGCGCCTATTGTAACCGGTGTAGATGCGGGAAATTATAAGGTATTATACGTTGCTAAGGGTGCGGACCAAAATTGGTCGGGTAGTACTCTTGATGCAATAGAAAAAGATTTTCAGGAAAACTCCACCGGAAGTTGGCTGCAATACTTTGACAGTCTTGATACAATAAAAAATGAAAATAGAAAATGTATTGGTGTGCTTTATTGCGTGAAAGGTCCTTTGACGGGAGACATTTCATTTTCAGCCCACCTGCCTGTTAAGATTCGTGAAGGTCTTACAGCAGATCAAATAGGCAAAGCTTATATGACAGTATCTACCTCACGCGTATGGACGAAAGAACACTATGAAAAGGTGAATATGACCCCTCCCCCAATTGATACTTATATTGTCAATCAAGGTAAAGACGGTTTCTTAGCCGGTTTCCCTGAAGATCGTTATGAGGCGGCTAATATTAGAAAGTCTGACTCTTGGGGTTGGTATAAAAAGGAAGAATATCAAGCGGACGGCAGCGCCTCAATACCACATAACTCAGTATGGAATTGGTTCGGCGATACGCTTTTGGTGATTAAATTCAAATCTCAAATTAATAAAACGCTTTTGCAGACATTGCCTGACGGCACAGAAAAAACCACCTTTAATTTAGACGCCAATCAGCGTATTGTAGATTTCAAGCTACAGCCTGCAACCTCGTATGATAATAACCAAACAAGCAATACCGGCGATGTAACAACCGTAACTATTGTAGATACTCTGCCTAAAGGTTTAAAATATGTGGAAGACTCCGCATATATTGGTGGTACTTATAGCAAGACCTCCGAAAACGGCGAAACGCAGGGAACGGTTAGAAACCACTGAAAAAGTCAAGCGAAATGTAGAAAATCGGTAGAAAATG
>CAMCIX010000147.1 GCA_945875045.1 uncultured Clostridia bacterium
ATGTAGAGAGGTCTCGTGGGCTCGGAGATGTGTATAAGAGACAGAAATATGTGTGCGGCAAAACCCTGCTCCAAATAAGCTACGAGCTTAATTACAGCGTAAGGCATATCGAAAGACTGCATATAAAGGCGCTCGGAAAATTTGAAATGTAGTTTATTAATATGATAGACAAGCAATGAATGTTGTTAAATGGACTGATATTGACGGCGATTTCATTCTTGTCCGCCGAAGCGTTGCACAAAAGGTTGAAGGCTCGTCAATAATCAAAACTCCGCCTAAAAATGAATCGTCCTACAGGACGCTCCAAATGCCACAGCCGTCAATCGAAATACTTACCGAATAAAAGAATAGGTGTATGCGCTTAAAAGGCTTTACGGACGATTACAGAGTATGCGGCGGCTCGGTCATTCAAAGATTGAAACAACGTGGAACACATACGCGCATTTATACCCAAAAGAAGAGGAACGCGCCGTTTCAATCCTTAACAAAATTAAATAATTCGTACATTTTTTGTAGATAAAAGGGAAAATAAAAGGAAAAGACCCGCTATCTAAGCGGGTCTTAGCGTTTTTGTAAAGATGTAGCAAAAAAATGCCGCTTTCGGTCGAGCCGCAATAGTAAAAAACCGCCGAACCCAAAGACGGATTGGGTCCAGCGGCACGCTGGCGGAGTAGGAGAGACTCGAACTCTCGCGCCGGAGTTTACCCGACCTACGCCCTTAGCAGGGGCGCCTCGTCACCAACTTGAGTACTACTCCAAATTGCTGTACGCACTAAAATTATTTAATGGCGGAGAGGATGGGATTCGAACCCATGTGCCTTGTGGGCAAACGGTTTTCAAGACCGCCTCGTTATGACCGCTTCGATACCTCTCCGTATTGATACCTGATTATTTTACCATAAAAAGCTGTGAATGTCAACACAAACCTCGTATATTTTTAAAATTTTAAAAAAAGCTGGAAAAAACCGAAAAATTACTTGACTTTATTCTCAATTTATCTTATAATAACAAAGTCGCATAAATAATGCTGCTATGGCTCAGATGGTAGAGCGCGTCCTTGGTAAGGACGAGGTCACCGGTTCAATTCCGGTTAGCAGCTCCAAAGCCCCAAAGGCGGTAGTCTTTGGGGCTTTACTTTTTAACTATTCACTTTTCACTCTTCACTAAACTTGCCTTTTGGGCTTTGGAAGTAATAGGTAATAGTGAATAGTGAAGAGGTGTATAATGCAGTAAAAAATAAATGTTAAGAAATTCAAGGTATTTTGTGCCTTAATGAGTAGATTTGATGGCGGTTCTTTTTTGAACAACAGAGCCAAAAATCCCGTTCTCGGTAGGAGAGCGGGATTTTTACTTCTTACTTCTTCACTTTAATACATTTAATTTCCGCATTCAATGCTTATCCTATTGAATATATCGAGTATGTCGTCCACCTTGGCGTTTTGCTTTTCCTCTCCTGATTTATCAAGGATTACCTTGCCCTTATCCATCATAATAAGCCTTGTGCCGTATTCAACGGCGTAGCGGAGGTTATGGGTCACCATAATGGCGGTAAGGCGCTTTTCCTTTATCACCTTGTCGGTAAGCTCCATTATAATCTCGGCGGTTCTGGGGTCTAAGGCGGCAGTATGCTCATCTAAAATAAGAAAGTCAATGGGTGTAAGCGTCGCCATCAAGAGGGAGACCGCCTGTCTCTGTCCGCCCGAAAGAGCGCCTAACTTTACGTCAAGCTTATCCTCAAGACCCAACCCTAAGGTGCTCAGCTGTTCGCGATAGTACTGCTTTCTCCCATAGTTTACGCCGAAGGAAAGCCCGTATCTTTTGCCCTTGTTGTCCGCAAGCGACATATTTTCAAGTATCGTCATATTAGGACAGGTACCCGCCGCGGGGTTTTGATAAACCCTGCCCATCATACGGTAACGCTGATATTCGTGTAGTCCGTTTACATTTTTTCCGTCAATAAGCACCTCTCCCCCGCTTACCGGTATGCTTCCGCAGATAATATTAAGCATAGAGGTCTTGCCGCTGCCGTTGCTCCCGACGACCGAAACGAACTCGCCGTCCTTTACCGTAAGATTAAAGCTATCGAAAAGGCAAAGCTCTGTAACCGCACCGGGGTTGTAAATTTTAGATACGTTTTTAAGCTCTAACATTTGGCATTTCCCCCTTTAAGCTTACTGCGCCTTGAAACAAAGCTTGAGGTTTTATCGTTAAAAATAAGAATAATTGCAAACATAACGGCGTTTAAAAGCTTTAAATATATGCCGTTGGTATCGACCAGTACCAAATAGTTAAGGCAGAGCGAATAAACCACCGCACCGAAGATAACCGCCAAAGTATCACTCATAAAGCGGATTTTTGAGAATACCGCCATACCTATTATTACAGACGCCAATGCCATTACCACCTTACCGCTGCCGCAGGAATTGTCATACTGCGAAAAAAGGTTGGCGTATAATGCGCCCGACATTGATACAAAGCCGTTTGCCAGGGCGATACCTAAAATTTTATAGGTGCCGCTGTCCTTACCTAAAGAGACAACCAGCATTTCGTTGTCGCCCGTCGCCCTTAACATATAACCGAGCTTTGTTTTAAGGAACAAATCGATAATTATTTTCACCGCTATTACAAAGACAAGCTCTATTATAAGTATCATATAATCGCGGTTTGCGGCACCCAAAAGTCCCGCCGCTTTGCCACTGAAAATGCCGCTCAAATTTTCGCTCCTGAAGGAGAAAATGGTTGTGGTAAGCCCCGTTCTTGTAAGCAGCTTTGTAAGGGCTAATGTGACCGACAAAAGCGCGGTCATTACTATGATACCCGAAAGCAGCTTTGAAATATTGAACTTAACGTGCAGAACGCCCGTCACAGCTCCCGCCGCAAGTCCCGCGAAAAAGCTTATAAGAATTGCAAGCAATGCAGGCATACCGAGCTTCAGCATTAATATGGTGCAGACAACTCCGCCGAGCGGAAAGGTACCGTCAACCGAGAGGTCGGGGAAATCAAGAATAGAATAGGATATATAAACGCCGAGAGCCAAAACCGCAAAGCAAAGTCCCATTTGCAGTCCGTCAATAGTGGTGGCAAAGAAAAGCATATCACATTTCCCTTTTTAATATATTTTCAGCGCGGTGATTTTTCACGCCGCGCTATGTGGATTAATTGTTATTATTTCGCTACGTCTTCAGCGGTAACAGAGGTCGGAACGGTAAGTCCCAATTCTGTGCAGACCTTGCTGTTATAGAAGTTAGTAGGCTCGGTGATGTAGGCTACGGGGATGTCGGAAGCGCTCTTTCCGCCTAATATTTCCGCCGCCGCCTTACCTGCGGACGCGCCTACGTCGATATAGTCAATCGAAGCGCTCGCCGCACAGCCGACCTTAACCTGCTCGATTTCAGAGCCGAAAACAGGGATTTTCTTTTCGTTGGTAATCGGAAGAATGTTGGTTTCAAGCTTGCCTACAACCGTGTTATCAAGCAGGTTTACAAAGCAGTCAACACCTCTGCCGATAAGCTCATTGGTTTTAGCGTCGATTGTGTTAATGTCCGCAACGGCGGAATCGAGTATTTCCATTCCCTCATACTTAGCGGCGGCTTTTTTAAGATTTTCAACCTGAACGGGAGAGCTTGATTCCTCGGTTGAATAAAGCACACCGATTTTAAGCGCGGTCTTGTTCATAAAGCCCGTCACAACCTCTAACTGCTTTTCAAAGTTCGGAATATCCGAAGAGCCGGTAACGTTGTCGTAATTCTCCATTACGGTAGCGTCGGTGATCGCGCAGTATACTACAGGAATGTCCTTATCCGCGGCGGCGTTTGCGGCGGCAACCGCAGACGGAGTAGCGATAGCGATAATAACAGCCGCCTTTTTGTTAACGAGATTGTTAGCCTGTGTTTGAGAAACGCTGGGGTCGAAGTTGCTGTTTACGTACTCAATGGTGTAGTCTTCCTCGTTTATGCCGTTATCCTTAAGTCCTTTCATAATGCCGTCGTAGCAGTTGTTAAGGGAGGCGTGAGAGCCGAACTGAATAATTCCGATAGTCTTTTTAGCGGAGCCGCCGTCTTCCTTAGAGCCACAGCCCGCGAAAGCAAATACAAGCGTTAAGGTTAATAAAATAGCGATAATTTTTTTAATGTTTTTCATAAATGTTTACTCCTTAAAATTTATAGGTTTTATTGATTCAAAGAGAAATACGCCATCGTTTGGTTAATAAAATCATAAATTTTCCTCCAAAATCAAAAAAGTCCTATCCCATAAAAATGGGACAAGACTTAAAATTCCTGCGGTACCACCCAAGTTGTCGGTTAAACCGACCGCTCATTTCTTACACAAAAATGTAAGCCGTTCGGATAACGGGTACGGATCCCGTCGGCTGCTACTTGCAATTAATTGCTTTCGGCCGCCCTCATAAGTCCATTCGCAATACCCTCCGCCGCGGCATTTCCACCGACAACCGCTCTCTTTAGGTTTAAGATAAAGCTACTACTCTTAATCACAGGTTTAAAAATATGTTATTGTAATAATATCACCGATTTTAGAGTTTGTCAAGTATTTTTTATAAACATTAAAGCATTTAGACCTCAGCTTTTGCAAGCTCTTTCTTAAGCGCAACAATGTCAAGGATATTAACCTTTCGGTCTCCGTTAATATCATATTCCGAATTGTATTCGCTGTTACCGCTCAAAAGGAATTGCTTATGACTTGTTAAAAAAGCGGCGTTGTATATGTATTCAATCGGAATATTATTTTTTAATGCATAGCTTTCGGCTTCAGAACCTATACAACAACGGATTGTAAGGTTGTCACAACCGGAAAATGCACCAACACCTATACTTGTAACGCTGTCGGGTATGGTTATGCTTGTTAGGCTACTGCAATCGGAAAATGCATCAAAACCTATACTTGTAACGCTGTCGGGTATGGTTATGCTTGTTAGGCTGCTGCAACC
>CAMCIX010000148.1 GCA_945875045.1 uncultured Clostridia bacterium
ACATAGTCCTAACCGCCATTTCTATGCCCGCCGCCTTGTCCGAGGTCAAGAGAACGTCGCTGTTAGCCCCTAAATCGTTACACGCCTTACCGCCTATTCCGCCCGAGATTTCGCCGCGGCTGTCTACTACCGCAACACGGTAGTGCTTACCGTTTAATCCGTTTGAAAGCTGTCTTACAAGGTCGCGCAATACCGTGGTTTTTCCGCTCCCGGGAGGTCCCGCTATAAGCAGTCCGCCGCCCCTGTAAGAACGCGCAATATCGTTTGCCGCGCCGAAAATTTCTCTGGCTATTCTTATATTAAGCGAGGTTATATCCCGCATAACGCCGCCCTCCGAAAGGGTACCGCAGACCCCCGCGCGGTGTCCGTTTTCCATCATAATAAAGCCCTTTTTAAGCTCCCTTTCGTGGGCGTAAACCGAGCTTTTGCAAAGAAGCCTGAAGCTTTCCTCTAAGTCGGAGCTTTCAGCACTCAAAAGGTCGCGGGTTATTATAAAGGAGGTTTGTCCGTTCTCCCTTACAAACACGGTTTCGCCCCCGACCGTCAGCGCCACGGGAAGCCCCGCCCTAAGTCTTATTTCCTCGGTATTCGCCTTAACCGTAGCCGAGATTTCCTCAAGCACCCTTCTTATTCTCGGCGCGACTCCGTAAAGCACGCCCTCAAATCTTTCTGTTTTTTCCAAAGCCTGTCACCTCTCACTAAATACTATGAGAGGGTTGTCCCTTATAGAACCCTTAAAAATCAAAAAAATCGCTTAATTTTAAAGCTTTGGAATTTTTTAATAGTTTTGCGGAATGTTATTAAAAGAAATCTTTAGGAGGTATTTTATGAAAAAACCGATTTCTTTATTTTTATCAATTATCTGTTTGCTGTCCTGCGTATCGCTTGCGGGTTGCGGCAAAAAGAAAGCAACAAGCGGCGAGGTATACTTCCTCAACTTCAAGCCCGAATCCGCCTCTGTTTACGAGGAGCTTGCCAAAAAGTACGAGGCGGAAAAGGGCGTTAAGGTAAAGGTTGTAACAGCCGCCGCCAACACCTACGAGCAAACCCTAAAGTCCGAAATTGCAAAATCGGGCGCACCCACCATCTTTCAGGTCAACGGCCCTGTGGGATATGACGAATGGGACGACTACTGCCTTGATATTAAGGACAGTAAGCTTTACAATATGCTTTCCGACAAAAATTTAGCCATAAGGGACGACGGCGGTGTGTACGCTGTTCCCTATGTTATCGAGGGCTACGGAATCATCTACAACAACGCGATAATGGAAAAATACTTCGCCCTCCCGGATAAAAAAAGCGAACTAAACTCCGCCGACGAAATCGACAGCTTTGAAAAGCTAAAGACGGTTGTCGAGGATATGACGGCAAACCTCTCTAAGCTTGGAATTGAGGGGGTATTCGCCTCTACCTCCCTTTCAAGCGGCGAGGACTGGCGCTGGCAGACCCACCTTTTAAACGTTCCGCTTTATTATGAGCTTTTTGAAAAGCACGGCGCCGAAGCCGACCTTTCCCTTGAAATGTATAAAGCAAAGGATATTGACTACAAATACGCCGAAAATTTTGAAAAGCTCTTTGACCTTTATATCAACAATTCAATTACAAAGCCCACCCTTTTAGGCTCAAAATCGGTCGCCGACTCGATGGCGGAATTTGCCCTCGGCAAGGTTGCTATGGTGCAAAACGGCACCTGGAGCTGGTCCCAGATTTCGGGTGTTAAGGGCAACACCGTTAAGGCTGAGGACATTAAAATGATGCCTATGTATACAGGTATAGAGGGCGAAAAGGGTCAAGGCATCTGCATAGGTACCGAAAATTACCTTGCAATCAACAAAAACACCACAGAGCAGCAGCAGAAAAACTCCCTTGATTTTCTTGAATGGCTCTTTTCAAGCGACGAGGGCAAGGATTACGTCACAAACAAGCTCGACTTTATCACGCCCTTTAATACCTTTAGCGAAAACGAGCTGCCTAATGACCCGCTTGCAAAGGAGCTTTCCCGCTATATGAAGGACGATTCGGTTAAAAATATCCCTTGGGTATTCACGGGCTTTCCGAGCGAGGCTTTTAAAAAGGAGGTCGGCAGCTCCCTGCTCGACTATGTTCAGGGAAGCAAAAAATGGGAGGACATCCGAAAGAGCATAACCGATAAATGGAAGAGTGAACGAGCTTAAATGGAAAAAACGGTAAAGCGCTGGTTTCCGATATTCGTTCTCCCCTGTCTCGCGGCGTTTTTAATCGCCTTTGTGATACCGTTTATTATGGGAGTGTTTCTCTCCTTTACAGAGTTTCGCACCGTGACCGACGCAACCTTTGTAGGGTTTTCAAACTATATCCGCGCCTTTACGGAGGATAGGCTGTTTTTGCAGTCCCTTATATTTACGGTAAAATTCGCGGTGATTTCGGTTATCGGAATAAACGTTATCGCCTTTCTTTTGGCTATGCTTTTTACAAGAGGTCTGCCCGGCACAAACTTCTTCCGCACGGTCTTTTTTATGCCGAACCTGATAGGCGGCATAGTGTTAGGCTATATCTGGCAGGTAATTATTAACGGCGTGCTTTATAGGTTCGGCTATTCAATAACCTCAAGCCCAACCTACGGCTTTTGGGGACTGGTTATCCTTATGCACTGGCAGATGATAGGCTATATGATGATTATTTATATCGCGGGTATTCAGAATATCCCCGACGATATTTTAGAGGCGGCGCGTGTGGACGGCGCAAACGCCCTTACAGTCCTTTTTAAAATCACGATCCCCTCGGTTATGCCGTCTGTTACCATATGCCTGTTTTTAACCATAACCAACTGCTTTAAGCTCTTTGACCAGAATTTAGCCCTTACCGCGGGCGCGCCCGCAAACCGCACCCAAATGGTGGCTCTCGATATTTACAACACCTTTTACTCCCGTTCGGGGTACGAGGGGGTCGGACAGGCAAAGGCGGTAATATTCTTTATAATTGTGGCGGTAATAGCCCTTATTCAGCTTTACCTCACGCGCAGAAAAGAGGTTGAAAGCTGATGGCAAGAAAAGCGGCAGATATAGCTTTATATGTTTTGATTATTGTCCTTGCCGCCGCCTTTGTTTTTCCCGTAGCGGTGGTATTGATAAACTCCTTTAAGGCAAAGTTTTCCATTAACGCAAGCCCCTTTACCCTGCCTATGGGGGATGATTTTGTAGGGCTTTCAAACTATACCGAGGGCATTAAAACCACCGGCTTTCCCGCCGCCTTCGGCTGGTCGCTCTTTATAACCCTCTTTTCGGTCGCCGCGATTATAATTTTTACCTCGATGTGCGCGTGGTATATTGTAAGGGTCAAAACCAAATTCACCTCGCTTTTATACTACGCACTGGTGTTTTCGATGATAGTACCCTTTCAGATGGTAATGTTTACAATGTCAAAAATCGCAAATGTCTTGCATCTTGACAATCCTTTTGGTATAATACTAATATATTTAGGCTTCGGAGCGGGGCTTTCGGTCTTTATGTTCACGGGCTTTATCAAAACGGTGCCCTTAGGTATTGAAGAAGCCGCCACTATCGACGGCTGTTCGCCTTTCCAAACCTACCGGCTGGTAGTTTTCCCGATTTTAAAGCCCACCGCTATAACCGTTGCCATTTTAAACACAATGTGGATTTGGAACGATTATCTTCTGCCCTATCTCGTAATCGGCAGGGATTATAAAACGATTCCCATTGCCGTTCAGTATTTAAAGGGCGGCTACGGCTCGGTCGATATGGGGGCTATGATGGCAATGCTGGTGCTTTCCATTATTCCCGTAGTCGTTTTTTATCTGTTCGGTCAAAAATATATTATTAAAGGGGTTGCGGCGGGTGCTGTTAAAGGGTAACGAGACAAAATATAAAAAGGAAAGCGGGGTGCTGATGCACATTTCTTCGCTTCCCTCACGTCACGGAATCGGCGATTTAGGGAGCGAGGCGTACCGATTTGTAGATTTTCTTAAAAGCAGCCGCCAGACCTACTGGCAGCTGCTGCCGCTTTGCCCTGTGGGAAAGGGCAACTCGACCTACAGCTCTGTAAGCGCCTTTGCGGGCGAAATATTATTTATCGACCTTAACTCTCTTGTAAGCGACGGGCTTTTAAGCCCCGACGAAATACCCGAAGCAGAGTTTCCTAAAAACACCGACTACAAAAAAGCGAGGGAGTTTAAACTGCCCCTTATTAAAAAGGCGGCGGAGCGCTTCGACCCTAAATCCCGCGATTTCAAGGCTTTTTTATATGATAACGTCTACTGGCTTTATGACTACGCCCTCTTTATGGCAATAAAATCCGCCTTCCCGAATAAAAGCTTTATCGAGCTTGAGGACGGTCTTAAATACCGTCTTCCGGATGCGATAGAACGGTTTAAAAAGGAACACGCCGAGCAGATTTTATTTTACGAAATCACCCAGTACTTTTTCTTTACGCAGTATTTTAAGCTTAAAAAATACGCCGCGGAAAACGGCGTAAAGCTTATAGGAGATATTCCCTTTTACGTTCAGCTTGAAAGCGCGGACGTTTGGAGCAATCCCGATATATTCCGTTTAGGACGGGATATGACCCCCGTTTTGGTTGCGGGAGTACCGCCCGATTATTTTTCAGAGGACGGTCAGCTGTGGGGCAACCCGATTTACGATTGGGAGTACCAAAAGGCGAACAATTACGACTGGTGGCGCAAGCGGCTTGTTCATAACGCAAAGCTCTATGATGTTATAAGAATCGACCATTTCCGCGCCTTTGCGGACTATTATACCATTCCCTACGGCGCAGAGACCGCTAAAATAGGCGAATGGGAAAAGGGCGTGGGACTTCCCTTTTGGAATTTGATGAAGCAGTACGTAAACGCCGAAATTATCGCCGAGGATTTAGGCGGCAACACTCCCGAGGTCGAAAAGCTGGTGGAGGACACGGGCTTTCCGAATATGAAGGTGCTTCAGTTCG
>CAMCIX010000149.1 GCA_945875045.1 uncultured Clostridia bacterium
ACACACTGCATATCGTCGGCAGCGTCAGATGTGTATAAGAGACAGGATAAAGCCCGCGCGAAAAAAGGAAAGTGGCGAATAAAGGAAAGCAGGCTGTTTTTGCTTTCCGCCTTAGGCGGGGGCGCGGCTATGTATATTACAATGCGGCTTATACGCCACAAAACCCTGCACAAGCAGTTTATGATAGGTATACCGCTGATCATCATTGCCCAAACAGTTCTACTCATTATTGCGGTGCGGTTCGGTATTTTATAAAAAGCGCTTGCAAAAAACGGATTTTAATGGTAAAATCAAGTCATAAGACACAGGGGAGGAATTTTAAATGGCATTTTGCACTAATTGCGGAAAAGAGCTAAAGGATACCGACAAATTTTGCCCGTTTTGCGGCAAGGCGGCAGAACACCCCACGGAAAACGCCGGGCAGAATACATACTCCGCGCCCGTAGGAAATGATTTCGGAAATAAATTTAACGAATACGCTCACACCGAGGACAAGACCTACGAGTTTGACCGTATGGATATTTCGGATAACAAGGTATTTGCACTTCTGTCATATATCGGAATTTTGGTACTGGTGCCGATTATAGCCGCGCCTAATTCAAAATTTGCGCGCTTTCACGCAAATCAGGGGCTTGCGCTATTTATAGGCGAGGTTGCCTACGGAATAGTACGCGCGGTACTGCTTGGGGTATTCAAACTGCTTTTCGGAGTTAATATTAATTTTTTTGTAAATCCGTTTATCAGCATAGTATATAACGCTATGAACGCTATTACAGGTTTGTTTTCGCTGGTTTTCCTTGTTTTTGCAATTATCGGAATTATCAACGCGGCGCAGGGCAAGGCAAAGGAGCTTCCCGTAATATCCAAAATAAAATTATTAAAATAATGCCTTACTCTTATTATGAAAGCCAACCCTCGCGGTTGGCTCAGACTGTAGACAAAGCAGGTTTTCTTTCGTTCGGAAAACCTGCTTTGAGTTTTTTTAAAGTGAAATAAAGCAAATTTGAGAAATTGAGCCAAAAGCTTCAAAACGGTGTACGCTGATTGCACAGGGCTATCAACTTCGCAAACATGAACACCGAAACGATTCTCTATAGGAAATCTCAACCGCAGGGCGAAAAGCAATCTGCCTGTGCATTTGCATCAATCAGCAGGACTTTTTTCCTGCTGCACCAGACTTACACCCAGATTGACCGCTGTGGTTGTTTTTCCGACGCCGACTTTCTGGTCAGTCAGAGCAATCACTTTGCAATTTGCCTTGGACATATTCAATTTTTATTCTCTTGGTCGGTGCATTTATGACCTTAAAAATAAGCTCGTCAATATAATCCGTATATCTGCCTTGCTGAATGAGCTGATTCTTTAAGTCTACAAGGCTATGTATCAAAAGTTTTCTTTCGTGGCTACCCAAATACAGATGATTGAATTTCTCTCTCATAAACAAACCTCCACTTCTTTAGCTTCATTATATTTGATAGCAGGGGAAAGGACAAATCTGCAAAAAAGACAAAAAATAAGCGTATCACTATTCCTAATGATACGCTTATCATATTTAACTGTTAATCAAGGTCTATGAATACCCTTACAGTGGTATCTCTCCACTGATTTTTCCTTACATACTGTCCGTTAGCCTTTCGATAGGCTGCTGCCTGCTCGAAACTAAGCGGCAATTCAAAGGAAAGAGAACTCCTACCTACTTTTGATAGCAGCCTGTGCTGCTCCCAACCAAAAGCGTCAATCAAAAGTAGCTTATTGTTCTGTAAAAGGAAAAGGAAACAGCCAAGCCACTTATGACTTGACTGCTTCCTTTTTAGAATAGGTTTATATCCAAACGCTTACATTAAGATCTTTCCAATTATAAACTCTTCTGCGAGTAGAAAAGCTATATAAATACTTTTTTGCATCATCTATTGTTAGCGTAAACGAAGCAATTTTAATGTGGTCATCAATGTCAAACTCGTCGGAAGATCCATTCCCGCTTCGCAAATACCATCTGAACTCGTCTTTGGATACCCAAATCTTTTCAATGAAGGCTTCCACAATGCTTTCGGGAATTACAGAATATTCAAACCCCGTGTACTCCTTTAGCCGTTCTCTCAACTCTTGCAATTTCTGCATATAGTCTTGCGGACTTTGCTTTGTTTCATCAGGCTGAAGGTTTTTTATTTCTTCTGTGAGTATGGCAATTCGATTTTCAATTTCCTGCTTGCGTTCTCTGAATAACTCCTTATCAATATCTCCTTCGGCTCTCATCTCAATAAGGTTTACTCTTTTCTTTGAAAGTCGTTCTATTTCACTTTCTTTGCGTTTGATTTCTTCGGTATAGTCAGGTGTGTCCTCTTGGTCTGCAATATGCTTTTCAAGCATCGAATAGGACAAATCCATAACCGCATCGGCATTGTCGATGTACCTATCAAATATTTTTTCTGCCATCATTTCAAGTTTCCATCCTTGAATAAATGGTGAATCACAATGACCTTCTACCGAAAGACCTCGTTTTTCTCGTTCTCGGATACTCCCTCGATTTACGGAAGTATAACATTGATAATCAACACCGTCTGTACGACCGTCATGAGTGTGAAACCTTTGATTGAACTTCTTGCCGCACTGACATATCATAAGTCTGCCATAGGCGGTTGTATGAGGTTTGTATCCGACTGTGTGCTTACCTTTATTCAGGTTCTTCATCTTGCGACTTTTCGTATTCATTATTTTCTGAACCTGATTAAATTCTTCTTCAGTAACGATAGGGGTATGTTTACCTTTTACGGTTAAGTATTCTATATCCCCATAGTTTTTGATTTTTTTCTGTTTTAAGTAATCAGGTGTGTACTCCTTGTGATATGTGATAATGCCACAGTAAAATGAGTTCTTCAGCATATGAGAAAGATAGGAGGCGTGCCACTTTGTCTTTCCGGTCGCCGTCAGTCTGCCTGCTTTTTCAAGCTCATACTGAATGGATGTCACACCCATACCGTTTAAGTACATATCAAAAATCATTCGCACAGTTTTTGCTTGCTCCGGATTGATAGCGAAATTTGTTTTGTCGATTCGGTCATATCCTAAAATGTTACCGTTCCCGTAAAATATACCGTTCTCCATTGAAGTTTGCTGTCCGGCTTTGACTCGTATTGAAGTTTTTCGGCTTTCGTCCTGCGCCAAGGTCGCCATAATCGTAAGCCGCAGTTCTCCATCTCCGTCAAAGGTTTTAATGTTATCGTTGAGAAAAAACACCTCAACGCCATATTCCTTCAGCAATCGGGTATACTGGAGCGTATCCACAGTATTTCTCGCAAAACGAGATACTTCACGAGTGATGATCATATTAAACTTCTTTTGCCGAGCATCATCAATCATCTTCATGAACTGCGGACGCTTTTCAGCCGATGTACCGGTGATACCTTCATCTATATATTGGGCAGTCAGCGTCCAATCCGGTCTTGCTGCCAAAATTGGTTTATACCAATCCAACTGGTTGCCAAGCGCCGAGAGCTGCGCTTCGTGCTCCGTCGAAACTCGAGCGTAGATTGCGACATCTCGCTTTTGAAAATCTGAATTTAAACCATACATTGCGAATCCTCTCTTTCCGGTTTATCCTTTTTGCAGCAGGTGAAATCAGCAACACATATATCATCCTTGTATTCCTGAAGAATGTTTCGGAACACATGGCCGGGGATTTCACCGTCAAGATAAAGCTGTTCGATGAGTTTCAGTGCACCGAAAATATTGCTTTCTTTATCTGCATTAATTTTACTCATTTTCAGGCACCTCCTCAACGATGCGATTTATCAAATCGCACATTAGAAGGCTTCTTCCAAATTGAATAGTATAACCCTCTATATTGTCTGCAAACACTGCACGCTTCCAGGACAGATTGAAAATACTCTGTTTTTTCAATCCAGTAATTCGGATCGTTATAGTACACATCAGCACATCTGTGGCATAGGCAAATTTCCATATAGGGAGGAATACTCTTAGAATTTTTCATCATCCTATTCCTCCCTCGTCTACCACAAGCTTGAAAAGTCTCTTGGTTATGCGTTTCATCCTTTTGTTAATTGCAGATATTGTGGTATGATACATTTCAGCAACTTCTGTTTGGGTATATCCATCATGATATATAAGGGTCAGCAATTCTTTTTGCGTCTCTGAAAGTTTGGATACGGCACAGTACAATGCAAAGTTTTCTATCTCCTCAATCCAACCCAAATGACCACATTCACTCAATTCCAAGGAACAAGTCATTGATTCTTGAAATTTTTTGTGAAGTGTATTTCTACTTTCGTCTCCTTCGCTTTCCATTTCATCAAGTGATTGAGTGTGCATTGCATAAATACGATCAGCCCGATATGCTTTCAAATCAAAAAGATGAATTTTGCTAATTTGATCCTCAGTCATACCATACTTCCTAGACTCTTCTGCTTGCTTTTTTTGTTTTCTTTCGAATTGTTTTCTTTGCGAACCATCATTCCAGCTCATACGCTATCTCCTTTGAATTTTGAAATATTGATTAGAGTTAAATAAAAATCAAAATTCGGAGATCATGGATATTCGGCTATGTAACAAAGCCAGTTGTATAACATAAAAAGAGCTTCCTTTCTGATTTCTCAGCCGGAAGCTCCTCGCTGTTCAGTCATCTGCCGAAAACAAAAAGCCACCGGCAAGACAGAGTTAGCCTGTGGCTATCTGTCCTGTCGGCAGCCTCTCATGTTTGCTTTACGCAGGTCTGGTTTAACTGACCGAAGTGTTTTTAAAGCAAGTGACCTGATAAGGATTTAGTACGGCTCTGTTTCAGCCCGACCTTACCGTCGTTTCGCCGTATTCAGTTTTAAGTTTCTTAAATTACGCTTTCCTGTCCCGGAGGAGCGAACATTTCAATCGTGTCGTGCCTTCTGCCTTTTCGCACCCGCACGAACTTGACCATACA
>CAMCIX010000150.1 GCA_945875045.1 uncultured Clostridia bacterium
TTGGTATGACATTTCAATAATCCAAGGAGAATGTTATGAGATTGCTTGCGGTCGGCGACGTGTGCGGGAGTATCGGCTGTGACGAGATAAGACGCGTTTTGCCCGCTTTAAAACGGGATAAAAAAATTGATATGACGATTATCAACGGCGAAAACTCGGCGGACGGCAACGGTATTCTGCCCGAGAGCGCTCAAAGCCTTTTCGCCTGCGGAGCCGATGTAATTACCGGCGGGAACCATTCGCTCAGACGAAAGCAGATATTCGATTATCTTGACGAAAACCCATTTGTTTTACGCCCGCATAATTTGCCCGAAGCCGAAAACGGAAAGGGAATATGCCTTGTAGATTTGGGCTATACCACCGCCGCGGTTATTAATTTATGCGGAATTATTTTTCTTGAAAAGTCGGGTGCCTCAAATCCCTTTAAGGCGGCGGACGAGCTTATCGAAAAAGCCCGTGAAAGCGGAGCTAATATTATTATAGTAGATTTTCACGCCGAGGCGACAAGCGAAAAGCGCGCCCTTGGGCTTTATCTCGACGGCAGAATCTCCGCCTTTTTCGGCACGCATACCCACGTCCAGACCGCCGACGAGCAGATTTTGAAAAACGGAACGGGATATATCACCGACCTTGGTATGACGGGGCCTATCGATTCGGTACTGGGCGTGAAATCCGAAATTATTATTAACCGCTTAAAGAACGGCGACCCCTCAAAATTTGAATTGGCGGACGGAAAATGTCAGCTTAACGGCTGTATTTTCGATATTGACCCGAAAACCGGGCGTACAATCGGAATTGAGCGAATCAATATTAAATAATTACGACAGAAGGGAGCTTGAATATGAAAATAATCAAAGCAACCGCACTTATCTCTGCTTTTGTAATATTGCTTTCGGGCTGTCGCGGTAACGTAAAGCCGCTCTCGTCCTCTGATATGCCGCAGACCTCTGTTGCAAACTCCGCGGAACGAAATTATATTACGCTTCTTTACTCCTCGTCGGACTCTTTTAATCCCTACACAGCCGCGACCGAAGCTAACCGTCAGCTTTGTAAGCTGCTTTACGAGCCGCTTGTTAAGCTTGATAACGAGTATAACATAACCTACTGTCTTGCACAAAAGGTAGAGCAGGAGGGAAGCGTGTGCAGGGTAACGCTTAAAAATAATGTGTTTTCCGACGGTACACCGCTTTCTGCGGACGACGTTGTGTATTCCTTTAATTTGGCAAAAAGCTCCTCTACGGAATACGCGTATAAGCTTTATGAGGCGAACTCCGCCGCGGCAGAGGGCTCGAATACGGTTGTTTTCAAATCTTCAAGGTCCGACCCGTATTTCGTTAATCTCCTTGATTTTCCGATACTCAAAAAGGGGAGCGACAAGCAAACTACCTCGGACAGCGTGGTTCTCCCTCCGATAGGCTGTGGAAGATACAAGCTTGACGATTCTAAAAGCAGGCTTGTTTTAAACGAAAAGTCGCTTAGTAACGCTTCCGCCTATTCGGTAAAGGAAATACGGCTTATAGACGCGCCCGACAGCGAATCGCTTTCACATTATGTTGAAGTCGGTGCGGCGGATATTTACTACAGCGATATTTCGGACGGAAATATTGTAAGAATGAGCGGAAAAAAGCTCAATATTAACATTAATCACATTGTTTATATAGGAGTTAATCACTCCTACGGCGATTTGTCACTCGGCGGCTTACGGCAGGCGATTTCCGCGGGAATCGACCGCTTAGCCGTTTGCAGGGACGGCTATTACAATAACGCGGTTGCCGCCACGGGCTTTTTTAATCCCGTTTGGGAGCCTGCAAAATCGGTTCAAAACATAGAAACTGCGTCAAATCAAGAAATAACTATTGAGAATTTGGAGGAAATAGGCTATAATAGGGTTGACGGCGACGGTATTCGCAAAAATGCGGGCGGCGTTCGGCTTAAGCTTGACCTGCTTGTAAACAGCGAAAACCGACTTCGCGTTGCCGCCGCACATCTTATTGCCAACCAGCTTTCTGATTGCGGATTTAAGATTAATGTTGTAGAGAAATCCTTTGAGGAATATAAGGCGGCTTTGGAGTCGGGCAATTTTCAGCTCTATCTCGGCGAGGTTGAGGTGACGCCTAATATGGATATGACAAGCCTTGTCACCGAGGGCGCCAGTGCGGCATACGGCATAAAAAAGCCTGAAATTCCAAATCCGCAGGAAAGCTTGCCGATAGACCCTGCCGCAACGGATAGCGCAACCGAACAGTCGGCGCAAAGCGCCACCGCCGCAGAGCTTATAGAGGGCTTTTACAGCGGTAAAAACACCATTACCGACGTAGCCTCGGTTTTGCAAAGCGAAATGCCCTTTATTCCCGTGTGCTACAGAACGGGAGTGCTTTTTTACAATGACAATATCGAAAACGTAAATATATCCTCTGCGAGCGATATTTATTTTTCGATTGAATCATATAAATACAATAATTAAATAATAGGAGGACATATTATGATAGCTTATGAAACAAGACTCGGTAAAATCGATATTTCCGAAGCGTATCTTTCAAAGCTTATAGGACATGAGGTTACTTCCTGCTTCGGCGTTGTCGGAATGGTTCCGAGCGGCAGCCGACAAAAGCTGTTTAACAGATTTTCAAAAACCGACCGTGCGGATACCGGAATTTGCGTCACGGGCGACGCGGATTCTATATCCGTAGAGCTTCATATCGTGGTTACCTACGGAATGAACATCAACGCTATTGCCGCCAGCATTACCGAAAAGGTAAAATATGCCGTTAAGGAAATCGCGGGTATTAACGTTGATAAGGTCACAATAAAAATTGACGGAATTAAGGAATAACCTGTTTTAAGGAGTGTTTACATTTGTTTAACGGCGATACTTTACGCGACGCTATGATTTCCGCCGCGAATAATCTTACCAACAACCGCAAGCAGATTGACGATTTAAACGTATTTCCCGTACCTGACGGTGATACCGGTACAAATATGTCTATGACCCTCGGAAATTCAGCCAGAGAGCTTGAAAAGCTTAGCGGCGAGACCGCGGGAAAGGTGGCAAAGGTCAACGCCTCCGCCCTTTTGCGGGGAGCCAGAGGAAACTCGGGCGTTATTACCTCATTGCTTTTCAGGGGCTTTGCAAAGGGAATAGGCGATGATGAATTTGTCACCGCCGATAATATTGCCGCCGCCTTTGAGCTTGGAGTTGAGGCGGCATATAAGGCGGTTATGAAGCCGACGGAGGGCACGATACTTACGGTAGCACGCGTAGCCTCCGAATACGCAAAAGCGGCTCTTAACGAGGGAAAGGACGCTTTGGAAGTTTTTGACGCCGCTATCGAGGGCGCAAAAACCGCCTTGGAGCAGACCCCCGAATTACTGCCCGCACTTAAAAAGGCGGGGGTTGTTGACGCGGGCGGCAAGGGCTTTGTTACAATACTCGAGGGTATGATGTCGGTATTTAAGGACGGCGTTATGATTAAATCAAGCGCTGTGGCGGAGGCTCCCGCCGAGGAAGAAGGCTCGGTAAGCGCCGCGGGTGAATTTGAAACCGAAATCACCTTTACTTACTGTACCGAATTTATTGTAAACCGCTCTACCGAATCGGACAAGGAGCCCTCGGAATTAAGGGCTTATCTTGAAACTATCGGCGACTGCGTTGTTGTGGTTGACGACGATGAAATTATTAAGGTTCACGTTCATACCGACCACCCGGGTAACGCTATCGAAAAGGCGCTAACCTTCGGTCAGCTTGTGCATATGAAGATAGAGAATATGCGCGACCAGCACGAGCGCGCTAAGCACGACTCGGAAAGCGCGAAGCAGAAGCCGGCGAAATCCGCCGACCGCACCGAGACCTTTACTCCCGTTGCTCCCACAAAGCCTGTAGGTTTTGTCTCTGTTTGTGCGGGCGAGGGTCTTGCGAGCCTGTTTAAGGATTTGGGAGTCGATACAATTGTCAGCGGCGGTCAGACTATGAACCCGAGCACCGACGATATTTTAAGGGCGGTTGAGTCTACACCTGCCGAGACGGTTTACGTTTTGCCCAACAATAAGAATATTATTATGGCGGCGGAGCAGACAATTCCGATAAGCACAAGAAAGGTTATCGTAATTCATACAAGAACCATTCCGCAGGGCATTTCCGCAATGCTTTCCTTTGACCCCGATACCGACGTTGAGGCTAACGCGATTGAGATGCAGAAGGCTACCGAGCGCATAGCAACGGGTCAGGTAACCTTTGCCGCGCGCGATTCGGATTTCGACGGTCATCAAATTAAAAAAGGCGAGCTTTTGGCAATGCTCGGCGGCAAGATTTCCTTTACCGAAACCGACCTTGAAAAGAGCGTTATGAAGCTTTTAAAGCAGATGGTTAAGCGCGACAGCCAGTTTATAACCGTAATTTACGGCGAGGACGTGACCGACGAGCAGGCGGCAGAGCTTGAAGAGCAGATTCAGGCTAAATACGGCTCTAAGGCGGAAATCACCGTTATTAACGGCGGACAGCCGATTTACTACTATATCCTTTCGGTTGAATGATAGTAAAAGGAGAAAATTTATGCTTACAGCCTCCACCGACATTCAGTATCTAAAGGGCGTGGGTGAAAAGCGGGCGGAGCTTTTGCGTAAAAAGGGCGTCGATACGGTCGGCGCCCTTCTGCGCTTTTATCCGAGAGCATACCTCGACTGGCGAAATATTACCCCTGTCGCGGAGTGTCCGTTCGGTGAAAATGTCTGCGTAAGGGCTAAAATAATCACTCCCGTGCAGTCGCAGTACATCAGACAGGGAATGACCCTTTTTAAATTTGTCGCCGAGGACGAAAGCGGAGAAATTTTAGTAACGCTTTTTAACCAAAAATTTTTAGCGGAAAAGCTTAATTACGGCTGTGAGTATCTTTTTTACGGGAAATTAGGCGGCAGTCTTGCCGTGCGGGAA
>CAMCIX010000151.1 GCA_945875045.1 uncultured Clostridia bacterium
GTCTCGTGGGCTCGGAGATGTGTATAAGAGACAGGTTTACGCCCGTAATCCCTCCGATAAGGGAGGAAAGCATAATAATTATAAAATGAAAAAGGGTGTTTAAGGTAACCCCGCCGCGGTTTAGAATAAGCGATATTATGGTAATAATAACAAAAACGGTGCCGCCGATCACCGCGCCCGCAAGCCAGCCTTTGCTGCCGTTTGACCTTGCGGCAGTAAAAGCACCCGCAAAGCCTCCGAAAGCGGCGGAAAGGGTAGCAAAAACAGGGGCGTACTTAGCCGCGCCGCCTAATAAATACATAACAAACGCAAACAGCAAGATAAACAGAGCTGTCACCGCAACGACGACCGCCATTCCCTTAATATAGCTAAAATAACCTTTTTTTCCTACGCCTGAAAGCGTATCTTTACCCATAAAAATCCCTCCCGAACAGTAAATTATATTCAGGAGGGACAAAACTTATTCTGATTAGTTTTATTTAGACGCGGTATCGTCGTGAACCGTTAGATTGGTCTGGAGCGCCCAGCGCGCAACGGTAAGCTTGCTGTGGTCGCTGTTCGACTCGATAACGATTGTATCCTCCTTAAGAGAAATAACCCGTCCGTAAATCCCGCCTATGGTGATTATCTCGTCCCCCACCATAAGATTTTCGCGCATTTTCTTTTCTTCCTTCTGCTTTTTGCGCTGGGGACGGATAAGCAGAAAATACATAGCGCCGAAAATCACGGCGAGATATATAACCATTACGAGCATACTCTGCATACCGCCCTGACTGCCTGTTGCGGCGGACGACGCTTCCAAGGTGTAGTAATTCAAATTCATTTAACTTGCCCTCCAAATTATATTGAAACTATTATATCCTATTTTTTCCTTAATTGCAAGAGAATTATATCCTCGTTGACAGAATTATTTCTTTTTCCGCCTTAAATCGGGCAAATTCACCCCTGTCGAGGGCGTTTCTTATCTCCTCCATAAGGTGATTGTAGAACCAAAGATTGTGCATAACAGTAAGCCTTTGAGAAAGCATTTCCTGACTTTTTAATAAATGCCGTACATAGGCTCTGCTGTACTGTCTGCAAACGGGACAGCCGCACTCCTCGTCAATCGGCGACATATCGGTCTCGTATTTTTTATTGTTGAGGTTAATAATTCCCTTTGATGTAAACAAATGACCGTGGCGCGCGTTGCGGCTGGGCATCACGCAGTCGAAAAGGTCTACTCCCCGTTCTACGGCGTTAAGTATATTGGCAGGTGTGCCCACACCCATCAAATAACGTATTTTGTTTTGCGGCATATGCGGCGTGACGTGTTCAATAATATCGTACATTACCTCGGTAGGCTCGCCGACTGCAAGCCCGCCTATAGCGTAGCCGTCAAGGTCTAAATCGGCAATTTGCTTCATATGCTCAACCCTAAGGTCGGGATAGGTACAGCCCTGATTGATTCCAAACAGCATTTGCTCGGGATTAACCGTATCCTCCCGACTGTTAAGCTCCGCCATTTTTTCCTTACAGCGGATAAGCCAGCGGGTAGTTCTCTCGCAGGACTGCTTAGAATATGAATGTTCGGCAGGATTTTCCACGCACTCGTCAAACGCCATTGCAATCGTAGAGCCTAAGTTTGACTGAATTGTCATACTTTCCTCGGGTCCCATAAAAATACGTCTTCCGTCAACGTGGGAGGCAAATGTTACCCCCTCCTCGGCAATATTGCGAAGACTCGCCAGCGAAAAGACCTGAAAGCCGCCGCTGTCGGTTAATATAGGACCGTCCCACGTGGTAAATCTGTGCAGTCCCCCGCATTCTTTAATGATTTCGTCACCGGGGCGCACGTGTAGGTGATATGTGTTTGAAAGCATTACCTGACAGCCGAGGGTTTTTAAATCCTCCGCGGACACCGCTCCCTTAATAGCCGCCGCCGTAGCCACGTTCATAAAGGCGGGGGTCTGCACCGTCCCCCTGTTGGTGATAAGCTCGCCCCGTCTGGCGATTCCCTCTTGTTTTAAAAGTCTGAACATTTATTACTCCTCAATCATTATTGTATAAACATCGCGTCGCCGAAGCTTAAGTTATATAAGAAATTTACCGATTGGTAATTTTGCACAAGCCAATCGGTAATCCTCAAAACAAGTCGCTATGAGTACCCGTTCGAGCCAAAAACAGTATCAATTGATCTCCCTCTATTTGATATACGAGCAACCAATCCGGTTGAATATGACATTCTCGATAACCGCCGTAATCACCTGTAAGCGAATGGTCGCGATAATTCGCTTCAAGTGTTTCACCGTTCGCAAGAGCAGTAATAACTTTTTTTATTTTATCAAGATCATATCCGCGTTTTTGCGCTAATTTTAAATCCTTCTTGAATTGATTGGAAGGGACAATCTCATACTTCACCTAAAATGTCCTCCATCATACTATCTACATTGTTATACTTCTTGTACTTCTCGGGAGAACGGAACATTTCCTGTGCTTCTTTCATAGCTTCAAGAGTGATCTTATTGGGAACTTCTCTGGTAATAGAGAACGGAATTCCACCCTCATAGAGCATTTGCTTTAAAAAAATATTCACTGCAGTAGACAGATCCAGTCCAAGATCAGCAAGCATTATTTGCGCTTTCGCTTTCGTTTCAGCATCAATGCTGATGTTCGTAGATACTTTAGACATAATATCAACTCCTTTTGATAATAGTATAGCATATTATCTCTTATTCGTCAATATATTATGCGCATTTTATGTTGAAATTTCAACATAAAAGCATCGCGTCGCCGATGTGCACGAGATATAAGATTGGTAACAAATCTTTACCGATTGGTAATTCACCTGTTGCCCGGCACAAATTCAAGTTTAAGCTGCATACCCATTCCTGCCGCTAAGCGTTGTAAAGTTTTAAGTGACGGATTGGCACTGCCGTTTTCCAATTTGCTAATGTCACCTTGGGCTATTCCTGTTTTATCAGCTAACTCCTTTTGTGTAAGACCTGATGCCTTTCTTGCATCAAGCATTGCCTGAACGATAGAAAATTCAGGCTCAAGCGCATCATATTCCTTTTTAAATTCAGGATTTTTTTTCTGTTCAGCTACAAAATCATTGAAGTTTGTCATAGGTTATTTTTCCTCCCTGTTCAAATAATCGTTTCGGTATTTCTTTGCTAACTCAATTTCGTTTTTTGGCGTTTTCTGAGTTTTCTTTATGAAACCGTTTGTAAGAACAATCCTTTTACCGATTACAAAGAAATAAAGCACTCTTGAAATATTAGAACCTACTTTTGCTCTGATTTCAAAAATACCATCGGTCAAATGTTCCGAATAAGGTTTTCTGAGTTCTGTGCCGTTCACAGACAGTAATTCGATTATTTTAACAAGCCGTGCCCGCATTTTTGTATCAAGCGATAAAAGAAAATCTTTAGCCGGCTCTGTACCGTCGCTTTTTTCATAGAAAATAATTTCAAAGTCCTGCAATTTTATTCTCTCCAAAATTATATGTTTTATCCTATAATTATTATATGGGATTTATCCTATTTTGTCAATGATTATTTTTAGAATAATATCAAAAGTTTCACATATCCCGTAAACATCGGTAACAATTAAAAATTACCAAACGGTAGGTTTAAAATGCCGCTTGGTAATTGGAATTATAGGTTATAGAACGAGCATACTGTCGCCGAAGCTGAAAAACCTATATCTTTCCTTTACGGCGGTATTGTAGGCACTCATTGTGTTTTCGTACCCGGCAAAGGCGGAAACAAGCATTATTAGGGTGCTTTCGGGCAGGTGGAAATTGGTGATTAGCGCGTCCATTGCCTTAAATTTAAAGCCGGGATAAATAAATATGTCGGTATCTCCCGAGCAGGCACGGATTACGCCGTATTTTTGCGCACAGCTTTCAAGGGTTCTGCACGAAGTAGTCCCCACGCAAATAACCCTGCCGCCGTTTTGTTTAGTGTTATTGATAATTTCGGCGGTCTCCTCTGGAATATAATAATGCTCCGAGTGCATTTTGTGGTCGGTTATTTCTTCCGCCTTAACAGGTCTAAAGGTGCCGAGCCCCACATGGAGGGTCACATAGGCGATATTAACCCCCGTATTTTTAATATCCTCAAGCATTTCCTTTGTAAAATGCAGTCCCGCGGTCGGCGCGGCGGCGGAGCCCGCTTCCTTGGAATATACAGTCTGGTAACGCTCTTTATCCTTAAGCTTTTCCTTAATATAAGGCGGCAGGGGCATCTGACCCACCTCGTCTAAAACCGCGAAGAAATCACCGTCACAGGCAAATTCAATCATACGGTTGCCGTCCTCAAGCAGGTCTGTAACGGTTGCCGACAGCTTATCTGAAAACTTAAATTTATATCCCGTCTTAGCCTTTTTACCCGGACCCGCCAAGCATTCCCAAAGCTTATTTCCGTGCTGTCTTAGCAAAACGAACTCCACAACCGCGCCTGTGTCTTCCCTTACGCCGTAGAGCCTCGCGGGCAGAACGCGGGTGTCGTTAAGTACAAGACAGTCGCCTTTTTTAAGAAATTTCGGTAAATCGTAAAAATGATTGTGAGAAATACTGCCGTCATCTTTAGACAAGACCATAAGCCTTGACATATTTCTCGGCTCTAAGGGGGTTTGGGCAATCAGCTCCTCGGGTAAATCGTAAAAAAAATCGCTTGTTTTCATAATAATATAAAACTTTCCTTTATTTTTCGCATAAAATGAATTGACAAACATTATTTGCAATGTTATGATAAATGGTAAAAGAATATTGCAAGGCGTGATTCTTTTACGCATCGGTTTAATTATATTGCAATTCTCAATATATATCAAGCCCGAATTTGCAAAAATGCTTGTGAAAGGAATGTTCTCAAATGAAAAAGTATAATGTAGGTACTGTCTCTTATACACATCTGACGCTGCCGACGATATGCAGTGTGTAG
>CAMCIX010000152.1 GCA_945875045.1 uncultured Clostridia bacterium
CGCGGGGATAGTAAAACCGCTCGCCCTTTAAAAAGGAATGAGCCGACGGACCTATGCCTAAATATTCCTCACAATTCCAGTATTTAAGGTTGTGCCTGCCCTCAAAATCAGGCTTTGCAAAATTTGAAATTTCATAATGCAAAAAGCCCTTTTGCTCTAAATAACGGCACATAAATAAATACTGCTCGGCGGTTTCGTCCTCGTCGGGCAAATTAAGGCTCTCCCGCTTTTTGTAAAACAGGGTGTTTTGCTCCAACTTTAAAATGTAGGCGGAGATGTGGTCAGGCTCTGCCGAAAGGACAAAATCAAGGTCGGCTTTAAGGGTTGTTAAATCGGAATCGGGCAGACCTATCATTAAATCAAGCGAAATATTTTTAAAGCCCATTTTCCGCGCGGTTTTGACGGTATTAAGGGTATCCTCGGCGGTGTGGGTACGCCCTAATAGGGAAAGCTTTGCGTTGTCCCCGCTCTGCGCGCCTATGGAAAGTCGGTTCACGCCCGCCTTTTTCGCGGCTGAAAGGATTTTTTCGCTCTCCCCCGCGGGGTTTATTTCAAGGGTGATTTCTGCGCCCTCGGCAAGGCGAAAAGCTTCCCTTACCGCCCCGATTACGGGGATAATCCGCTCCCCCAAAAGCGAGGGGGTTCCCCCGCCGAAATAGACCGTATCGATTAAAGGGCGGCATAGTCTGCCGCCCAGGTTTTTTATTTGCGAAATAAGACCCTCGGTATAGCCGTCAAGCGCATTTTCCCCCGCAAAGGCGGAATAAAAGTCGCAATAAGCGCACTTTTTTGCGCAGAACGGGATATGGAGGTAAAGTCCCAAAGGCGCTTTATCAGTCAAGAATCTCACCGATACAGCTGCCCGGAACGGCGGCGGCGTTCGCCTCGTCGGTATCAATGTGCATAGCAAGCTTGTACTTGGGGCTTACCCTTGCGACAACGTCGCCGAATACGAGAGCGCGACCCTCGGTCGGGATTTTAACGCTTATTACCTGCTTATCCACAATGCCGTACTTCTCTGCGTCCTCGGGGGTCATATGTACGTGGCGCTTTGCCACGATAACGCCCTCGGTAAGCTCGATTTCGCCCGCGGGACCCACAAGCTTGCAGGGAGCGGAGCCGGCAACGTCGCCCGATTCCCTTACGGGGGGCTTTACGCCTATTGTGCGCGCGTCGGTAAGCGAAAGCTCAACCTGAGTTTCGGGACGTGTGGGACCTAAAATCGAAGCCTTAAGCTCGGACTTAGGGCCTACAACCGTAACCTTTTCCTCGCAGGCGAACTGACCCGGCTGGGAAAGGTCTTTTTTAGGTGTAAGGGCGTGACCCTTGCCGAACAGGATTTCAAGCGCCTCGTCGGTTACGTGGACGTGACGTGCGGAAATTTCAACCAAAACTTCTTTTGCCATTATAAATTACTCCTTGCCGTTTTTGAATTATATTATAATTTTACCATATTTCGTGCGGTTTTCAAGGGGTAAAGTGAAAAAAAGCAAAAATAATACTATTAGTATTCCGTAGGGCGGGCTCCCGTCGTATAACGCCTGAATTGCGGAACGGATAAATCCGTTCCCTACGTTATCAAAGGAAATTTTTTAACGTAGGGAAGGCATTTATGCCTTCCGCGTCTAACGTCTAATATCTAACGTCTAATATCTAATATCTAACGTCTAATGTCTAAAACGGCAGGAGCAAGCCCCTGCCCTACGGTTGTGATTTTGCTTTGCTTAATGCGAAAAAGGCCAGCTTCATACACACCGCCGTCTTTATAAGGGCGGCGGCGAAGAAAAGGCAGTAGACAATACCGTCCATTCGGGAGAAAAGCTGTCCTACCGTGACGGTGCTGACCGCGGCGGCAAGGGGAAAGGCAAGCCTTTTTGCGAGTGGCGCGCCGAAAAGCAGGAGACTTTCAAGCAAACAGAGCGCGGTAACGCCAAGCCCCGTAAGCAGACCGAAAAAGGGCGCGCGGATACGGCTTTCTCCCGTGAAAAGCGTGGAATATACGGGAATCAACAGGGCGGGCAGGGATATTTTAAAAATATAGGGCTTAGCGCCCGAAAACAGCTCCATTAAATCAGGCAGCTTTTTAATCGCAATATTCTCGGCGTTATAGTCCTTTACCGAAAGCAGAAAAAACAGAACTACCGTAACCGCCGCGGCAACAATAAAAATAAGCGACAGCTTTAAAATTACCTCCTGCCGTCTGCTTGCAAGATAGGCGGCGATAAAAATAAACAGGGCGGCGATAAAAAAGCGCGGGGTTTCGGGGAGAAGCACCCTGCTTACAAAATCGGTATACTTTATAAGGCTAAGTCCCGCGTTATAAAAGGCGTAAACCGCCGCCGCCAAAAGCAAGGGAGCTGATAAAAGCCGCGCCCTCCCTTTACCGAGCAAAAGACAATTTGCAATCGGTACGGCGGCAAAAAAAATTGCCACCGCCGCCAATGCCGCAACCAAAAAGCCCAAAAGTGAAGCTCCGCCCGATTCCGCCACGGGCAGGGAAATAATTGCGTCGCCCAAAATAAAAAACGCCGTAAGTCCCACAAGGTGCTTGTTATAGGTAGGCTCTGCCGTCATTTCATTTCCTCCGAAATTTCTGCCTTAATTACAAATTTGTCGCTGTCAAAAACCGCCGACCCGTCAAGGGTAACCCCGTCCTCGGTTCTTGCAAAGTAGGGCATGGAAAAGACCCTCTCCCCCTTTTCGCGCCTGCTCTCAATTTCAAAATACCGATTTTCGAACTTTATTTTGCCCGTTTCGCTTTTCTGCCCGATAATCCCCATAATATCGTACCCCACCGCCACAGAGGAAACGGGCTCGCCGTCAAGCAAAGCCGTAGGGTCGTCGGTCGATATCATATACGCCGAAAGGGTTATGCGGTTTTCCTTAAAGCAGTAGTCGAATATTTCCCTAAGCCGTTCGGCGCTTAAAGTGGTGCCGATTACAATAACCCCGCAATGCTCAAGGAGCATAGGTCTTGAAAGGGAGTTTGCAATGCCGCAAAGCGCCTTAGTTATGCCGTTTGCGGTGTAGGAAAGGGTCTGCGGCGACGGCTCTGCTTTGGCGGATTCGGAATTAACCGTCACAATCTCGGCGGTAACGGTTATATTGTCTCCGCTTTCCGAAAAGCCTAATGCAGTCACCATAAAACGGCGGTCGTTGCCCGCAGAGCCCGACCTAAAGCTACACCCCGCGAGCATACAGCACAAAAGCACAGCGACAAGACATACCGAAAGCCTTTTCATTTTTCTTTCTCCCCCGCGCGGATAATATTTTGATTGAAAAAGGGACGGGTGCGCATTTTGCCCCACGGCGCACGCCAAAAACTGTCCTTTAGGCTTTGAAAGCTCGCGCGGTCGAGGGAGACGGTACTGCTTGTACCGAAGGAGCTTAAATCCAAAATGTGTATAAGCGTCACGGTAATCCCCGCGATATAGCCGTAAAGCCCGAAAAGGGCGCTTAACACCACATATATAAGCCTTAGATAAAAAACCGCCCCTTTGAGCCGAGGCACCATAAGCCCCGATATACCCGAAAGCGCGACGATAATAAGCATTGGCGCGCTAACAATCCGCGCCTCCACCGCCGCCTGACCCACAACAAGACCGCCGACAATGCTAAGCGCGTGACCGAGGCTCTGGGGCATACGCACCCCCGTCTCCTTTAGTATTTCAAAGACGAAGATAAGCAGTATACACTCCCAAAACGCCGAAAATGGTACGCCGCCTCGCAGCTGTGCTACGGTAAGGGCAAGGGAGGTGGGCAAAAGCTCCTTGTGGTAGGAGGTGGCGGCAATAAAAACCGCGGGAATACTCACCGACAGGAAGAAGCAGACAAAACGTAACAGCCGCCCCACCGAGGAGACGGCGTAGTTTAAATAATAGTCCTCGTCCGACTGAAAATTTTCCGAAAAAAGGTAGGGCACCGTCATAACCACGGGCGTTCCGTCCACCACAAGGGCGATTCTGCCCTCAAGCAGTCTTGCCGCCACAATATCGGGGCGTTCGGTAGAGCCGCAGGTCTTAAAAAGCGAGCGCGGGTGGTCGCGTATCTGCTCGGCAATGTAGTTTGAGTCGAGTATGCCGTCCATATCGAGCTTTTTTATCCGCTTTTTAAGCTCCGATAGGGTTCTTTTGTTTACAAGGGTGTCAAGGTAGCAAATAAATACCGGAGTATCGCTCCGTCTGCCCACCCTTATAAGCTCGGTGCAAAGGTCGGGAGTAAGGAGCTTACGGCGAATCATTGCAAGGTTTAAAAGCGCCGCCTCATCAAAGCCCTCCCGCGGGCCCTGCAAAACCCGCTCGTCCTCGGGCTCGCTGATTCCCCTTGTACGCCAGCCCTTAGTATTTATCGTGATTGCATCGGTACAGCCGTCAACAAGCAAAAGGGTATCGCCGTATAAAAGGGAGCGGAGCATATCCTCCACGCGGTCGGTAACGGAGGTTTCCCCCGCGAAAAGCACCTGCTTTGAGATAAAGTCCACAAGGGAATCCTCCCTGCGCTCGGCTCTGCTTGTAATAAGCGGGCGTATCACCGATTCGTTTAAAAGCTCGGCTTTTATCATTCCGTCCATATAAAAAAGGGCGCAGTCATAGCTGCACGAGCTTCTTACCGCGATTTTCCTAAGCCTTAGCACCGCGTCCTTTTTGAAAATGCTTTTAATAATTCGTATATTTTCTTCAAGCGAGCTTGAAAGCCTGCTTTCGGCATAATCCGCAATCTGTCCCGACATAGTTTTCCTCCCCTTTTCGGTATAGCACATTTAGCTTTTCCAAAAAAGCGGAAAATAATCACAAAAAGCCCGCAGGCATTATTAATTAAAAACTGGGGGCTGTAAAGAAACAAATCGGGGTTTGTAGGGGTGAATCCGTGCCAAGCGCCCTTGCCTCCCTCTGACGAGGGAGGTGGCTTTTTGCG
>CAMCIX010000153.1 GCA_945875045.1 uncultured Clostridia bacterium
AGATAGGAGAGCTGTTAGGCTCGGACGGCAGTAAGCTTTTAAAAATGTGGGAGGTAAGCGTACCTCACGGAAAACGACAGCTTATTCGCCACAGCCATATTTGCTTTGAAATAACATTGATCACCGACGGTTGCTGTATTTATACCGTCGGTGATATCGAATATGCTATTAAGCCGGGCGAAATATTTGTTTTTGCAAGCAACGAACAGCATTGCGTTACCGAAATAGGAGAAAACGGACTTAAAATGATAAACCTGCATTTTGAGCCACGCTACCTCTGGGGCAGGAGCTTTGACAGTCTGACCCCTCTACACACAAATTTTTGCTTTAAGCACAGCGAAACATTTTGCAATTGTATTTCCCCCGACCGTGCCAATGCTTTAAGCGGCTTTTTTCTTATGATTGCTGAAGAATTCGACAAAAAGCGAGCGGAATACGCTCTGCAAATAAAAAGTCTTTTGAATATGATAATTATTAATCTGATTCGCAATCAAGGCTATTCCCCCGAAAATGTAACGGTTTATAAGGACAAATACAAATCTATTCGACAAGCCGTTAAATATATTGACGCTCATTTTTCCGAAGAATTAACCTTAAATATTTTGGCTGAGCTTTCCGGCGTAACGCCGAACTACTTTTCCTCGCTCTTTCACGAGGTCAGCGGAATACTTCTTTGGGACTATATAAATTCACGGCGGATTGAGGCGGCTATGCACCTGTTAAAAAGCGAAAAAAGCCTTAATATTCTCGATGTTGCGGCGAAGTGCGGCTTTAACAATACCGCGAATTTCAACAAAGCTTTCAAAAAAATAACCGGAATAACTCCAAAAGAGTACCGTTGGGGCGGGGATATAATTATATAACCCGATTAGGTATTAAGGGCTAACGGACTTTTTTCTATCACCAAAAATAGACTTATCGTAAAACAAAAACAAAAATTCAGAAATTTTTATTTTTATTTTTTCGATTATTTTGCTCTTTTTCTGTAAGCTGACGGTGGCATACCAACTCTTTTTTTGAATAGTCCGGAAAAATATTGCGGATCAGTATAGCCGACAGCAGCTCCTATATCTGCTATAGACATACTTGTGTTATCAAGCAACATACAAGTATGCTCTATTTTGCATTTGAGTTGGTATTCATAAGGTGTGATTCCGTATTCGGCAGTAAAAAGCTTTATGCAGTAATCACACGAGCGGAAAATCAGGCGAGCCAATTCGTCGTTTTTTACTATCCTTTGAATATTTTCGTCAATATAACTTTTAAGCCTTACAGCCTCATCACTGTGCTTTATGTTGCGATGCTTTTCTGCAAGCATATAAATAGCTTCAAAAAATAGGACGGCTACGTTTTTACAATCGTCGGCTTCGGGAGTTTTTTCAACTATTTGCTCCACCTGTTTAAAAATATCCTCCAATCCGTCTCCGTCAAAAATATTAAAGCCTTTAAGCCTAAACGTATGCGGAATTATTTGTGCTAAAGGACCTGTCGTGTTTATAAAGACTTTTTCCCACGGGTCATCTTCAGAAGAATAATATTCCTGATTTTCACCGGCACAAAGCAGATAGACCTTTCCTGCGCTCACTTCGGTAGGCTTTCCGTCAATAATTATATAACCCGTTCCTGAGCGTACATATTCTACAACGGTTATTGCGGAATTCTGTCGTACAATATAGTATTTCGGATTGGGTAGGGTTATTCCGATAAGAGGTATTTTAAGCGCCGAGGTATCGTTCGGAAAGGATCGCAATTTTTCTTTCAACTTTTATTCCTCACTTTTTCGAATTGTATATCCACTTGATTTGATAACTGTAATCAATTATATTACATATATATAATACTTTCAAGGGGGATTTTCCAAATGAAAATGAGAGCGCCTGCAATACCGCTTATAACGGTTGACCCGTATTTTTCGGTATGGAGCAGAGATATTATAAACGATAAGTTCCCGACGCACTGGACCGGTGCCCGAAATGCTATGTTAGGTTTAGTTATCGTAGACGGTGAAAAATACCGCTTTTTAGGTAACAGTACAGATAAGGCTTTGGAGCAGACAGGCTGTGAAATAGACGCGCTTTCGTCAACGTTTGTTTTTGAAGGAGCGGGAATAAGGCTCACCGTACGCTTTACAACTCCGCTTTTGATAGACAGTCTTTATTATTCGTCGCGACCCGTATCATACATTTATCTTACATACGAAAGCATTGACGGAGCCGAACACAGAGTTACTGCTAAAATTTCGGTGAGTGAGGAGCTATGCTTGAATTTGGCGGGCGAAGGTCGTGCTTTAGCGGAAGAGGTAAGCGTTAACGGCGTTTCGGCAATACGTATGGGCAGA
Organism: uncultured Clostridia bacterium; assembly: GCA_945875045.1. Taxonomy (GTDB): domain Bacteria; phylum Bacillota; class Clostridia; order Oscillospirales; family Acutalibacteraceae; genus UBA737. Next base: position 2,339 of record CAMCIX010000153.1, read on the forward strand.
GGCGGACAAAAGATTCTTAACCGCAGCGGCGATAATGTGAGAATAGACTGGGGATATTTTTACTTAGGAGCACGCGGAGACGCTGTATGCGGTACAGAAGTTTTTGAGGATCTTTATGCAGTATATACCGAAGCTGAACTTAAGAATGAAGCGTTGTTTATTGCCGCATATGACGATATTGACTGCCTTCTTTATTTTGAAGAACCGATAAAGGCTTACTGGAAGAAGGACGGTAAAACAATAGAAGAGGCGATAAGCGAGGCTGCGTCTGAATATGAAGCTGTTTCAGAAAAATGTGACAAATTTTCGGATAAACTTTATCAAGACGCATTGGATAAAGGCAACGAGGAATATGCCGAGCTTTTAAGTCTTGCTTTTCGTCAGGTTATGGCGGCTCATAAGCTTGCTGTAGATAAAGAAGGAAATAATATTTATGTTTCTAAGGAATGTTTTTCAAACGGCTGTGCCGCAACAGTTGATGTAACCTATCCGAGTGCGCCGATGTACCTTATTTATAATACCGAGCTTTTAAAGGGTATGCTTCGGCCGATATTTAAGTACGCAGACTCAAAAGCTTGGGAACTTGAGTTTGCTCCGCACGATGTAGGCACATACCCGTTACTTAACGGTCAGGCATATTATTCGGGAAGTCTTGAAGGTCAAATGCCTGTCGAGGAATGCGGAAATATGCTTGTGCTTGTTGACGCTATTTGCAGACAGGACGGCAACTACAGCTTTGCAAAAGAGCATTGCGCACTTTTGGAAAAATGGAGCCAATATCTTGTAGAATACGGTGAGGATCCCGCAAATCAACTTTGCACAGACGATTTTGCAGGACATATGCCTCACAATGTCAACCTTGCAATAAAGGCTGTTATGGGTCTTGCGGGCTTTGCGGATATTCTTGAAAATCTGGGCGAAGTCGAAAAAGCAAAGTCCTTCTATGCAACGGCAAAGCGATATGCCGATTCAATTTGCGAAAGGGCAAAAAATGACGACGGAAGCTACCGTCTCGCTTTTGACCGTGCGGATACCTTCAGCCTTAAATACAACTCTGTATGGGATAAGCTCTGGAGAACAAATTTGTTTGAAGACAAATTCTATTCCGGCGAAATTGCGCGCTACAAAAAAGAAGCGTTACCCTATGGCGTCCCGCTTGACAGCCGTGCTTCTTATACAAAATCGGATTGGTTGGTATGGTCTGCCTGCTTAGCAGATAATGAAGAAGATTTCGATTACTTTATTCATATGCTTTACAGTGCATTTGATACAATGCACACAAGAGTTCCCATGACGGACTGGTATTATGCAGATATTGCTAATATGGTAAACTTCCAGAACAGAACCGTTCAGGGCGGATTATTTATAAAATTAATGTTTTAATCGGATATAAAAATGTCATAACAAAAGTAATTTCAAGTTTGCGTGAAGATAAAATATGCAAGGGGCTGTAAAAAAACAAATTGGGGTTTGCAGTAATATCAAATTAAATTTTCGAACGTAGGGCGGGGGCTTGCTCCTGCCGTCTAACGTCTAATATCTAATTTGGCAGGAGCAAGCCCCTGCCCTACAAAATATCTTTTAGTCCGCCTAAAAGCAAACAAACTCTGCATAAGCTTTATTTTCGTGCTTTTGCAGAATTTGTTTTTTCATTTTTGATAAATTTATCCGTCTTTTCAAATACTGTGTTTTTTTACAGCCCCTTCTGTATTTGTATTGCAAAAACAGATTCTGTTCCGAATACTTGTATGCGGATTTACTAAGTCATTATAAAGATTAACAATTTACAATCCTTTTTTGATATTCGGTAGGTGAATATCCGGTTTGTTGTTTAAAAATTCTGTTAAAACTGCTTATTGAAGAAAAACCGCTCATATAAGCAATGTCTGTTATAGAATGTTCCTCCAGTCTATGCATCATATCGCATGCATGCTTTATACGGTATTGCGCCAACAATGTGCGAAAATTTGTATTGGTAAGAGAATGGATAGTAGATGAAAGATATTTTTCGTTCATATTCATAATATTGGCAAACTCTTTAAGCGTTATATTTTCGGTATAATGTTCTGACAAATATGTAATCAGTTTTCTAAGTAAATTCTGGTTGTCAGGAGTAGAACTATCTATTAATTTTGTCTTTTTTAAAATCAGATCACAAAAAAGATTGATATAGGCAATGCTTAAAAGTCGGCTGTCTTCATTAACCGAAAATAAATTATTTATCAGTTCTTCGTTATCGGATAAATCAATTATTGGGTTTTCAAAGCATTTATCCTTTGTAGCAGTTAAGAAATAATCAATATGATCGTTTGAGATAATCAAGCAGAGACCGTTTGAATTATGGAAGTCACAAGAATGTATTTGGTTCGGAAGTATTAAAACAGCCTGATTGCGGTAAACCGTATACGGTTTGCCTGAAATTGTAATATTCCCATTACCTTCGGAAGCTAACAGTATCTCGCTGTTTTCGTGAATGTGCGAGGGGACGACAAAATCCTGAAAAACAGCTGTCTCTTATACACATCTCCGAGCCCACGAGACCTCTCTACATCTC
>CAMCIX010000154.1 GCA_945875045.1 uncultured Clostridia bacterium
ACACACTGCATATCGTCGGCAGCGTCAGATGTGTATAAGAGACAGCAGCAGCGCAAACCAAAACGGCTGATAAAATGCCGTTAAAACATTCGATATTACAGACTTAATAATTTCCGCCATACCCGCGCACCGCTCCTTTTATGCCTTTCGTTTTAATTTTTTTAATTCTTATCCTCTTATATCAAGAAACTGCGCTTGGCCGTGAAGGGTCAGCGTTGCCGAATTTGCCGGAACAAAAACGCAATCGCCTTTATAAAAGTTAATTACGCCGCCCTCAAAGCCTATTGTCCCACAGCCGCCGACGCACAGCAGAACGCGAAACGCCACCTCGTCCGCTTTGTAATGAACAATTTGACGACGTTCTGTGTTAACAAGCATTCGATAAACCTCAAAATATTTGCACCGCGTCAGCAGTTCAGAGGCTACCCCCGGCCGATACTTTAACACCCTCAAGGGCTGTTTCGGCTCGGCACTGCTTTTCAGATTTGCAACCTCCAACGCCTTTTCAACGTGAAGCTCTCTCGTCTTTCCATCCTTGCCGACGCGGCCGTAGTCAAACAGGCGATAGGTCAGGTTGGAATTTTCTTGAATTTCCGCCACGAGTGCGCCCGCACCGATAGCGTGAACCGTTCCTGCCTCGATAAAAAACAGTTCATCCTTATGAATCGGCACCTTTTGCAAAAGCTTCCCGACAGAGCCTTCGGCGATTGCTGTGCGCATCTCCTCCTTGGTACAGCTTTTATTCAATCCGTAAATCAGACTTGCGTCCTTTGCGGCGTCCAAAACATACCACATTTCGGTCTTGCCGAGCTGTCCGTTTTCATACTCCTTCGCGTATTTATCCGTCGGATGCACCTGTACCGAAAGATCTTTTTTCGCGTCTATAAATTTAATTAAAATCGGAAGCGTGTTTTCCCCTTTATGGCGCTCTCCGAGATATTCCGGATGCTCACACAAAACCTCTGCGAGCTCCTGCCCGTCAAAAGTCCCGCCTACCACAAAGCTGGGGCCGTCGGGATGCGTAGAACACTCCCACGTTTCCGCCAACGGCGCCATATCGATATTCTTTTCAAAATCATCGTTTAAGCGACTGCCGCCCCATAAATAATCTTTTCCTGAAGGTCGGAGTAACAGAGGTTTATTTCCCGTATCCATTTTACGCCTCCTTAGAAATCACTTTTCGTCAGAATTATCGAAGCTCAAACTTCTGCTTATCGTGAACATTTATTGCCTCGCCGAGTTGTACTTCAATGAGCTTCAGCTCCGTATCGGCGATAACCGTATGGCGGCATCCCGCGGACATTGTAATTACATCTCCCGCCTTTACGCTCTGCTCCATACCGTCCACAACGGTTCTGCCCTCGCCGCAGATCACCACCCAAACCTCGTCACGGTTTCTATGACTGTGGTAGTTCATACTATGCCCCGCATTAAGCGTGACCTTAATAGTCATCGATTCGGTCTCAACATCAATAACCCTAAAGCTGCCCCACGATTTTTCGGCGAACATAATCTGCTGCTCAAATTTATCTACAAAGGGCTTAATATAGGAGCTTTGCTCCTTGTCGGATACGAGTATTCCCTCGGGGCTTGCCGAAATAATTACGTCGTGCAGTCCCATAGCAAGAACGGGAACGTCCATTTCGTTGACAATGCGGACGCCCGAGCAGTTCTCGTTCATAACTCCCTTGCCCACGACCGACTCCTCCATCGCCTCTGTAAGGGTGTTCCAGGTTCCGAGATCCTTCCACTCGCCCGCAAAGCGCTGGACCTGAATCTTATCCTCCTTTTCGACCACGGCGTAATCGAAGGAGATTTTATTAAGGGTATCGTATTTACTGAACAAATCGGAGTAATCGGTAAAATCGATCAGCTCATGCGCCTTGTTAAGCACGTATTTAAGCTTATAGGCGAAAACGCCGCCGTTCCAAAGTGCGCCTTCCGCAATATATTCACGCGCCACCTGCTCGGTCGGCTTTTCCTTAAAGGTCTTAACCGCAGAGGTATGCTCCGCGCTTTCGGGAATAATGTAGCCGTATTTCTCGCTCGGATATGTAGGCTCAATTCCCATCAGTACAAGGTTTGCCTCGCCCTTATCCGCCTGAGCCGCCAGCTCCTTGAGTGCGCGGAAATAATCGTCGTTTACATAGGGGTCTACGGGGCATACCACCACCGATTCCTCGGGGTCAACCTTCATCACGTCCGCAAGATAGGCGGTAGCAAGAGCTATTGCGGGAAAGGTGTCCCTCCTGCAAGGCTCAACCGAAATTCCCACGTCCTCGCCCAGCTGATTGTGAATAGCCGAAACCTGAGTTTTGCTGGTTGCTATGGTCACAACCGCGTCGGAATCAACCTTTTTTATCTGACGGTAAACCCGCTGAACCATTGATTCATAGCCGCCGTCCTCGGTCTTGAAAATCTTTATAAACTGCTTGGAGCGAATGTCGTTGGAAAGCGGCCAAAGACGTTTCCCCGAGCCGCCCGATAATAATACTATATTCATAAACCCTACTCCTTTATTAACTAAAGCCACCGCACTTACCGTGCGGCGGCTCCGAAATTTATCAGCGTTCCGCCCTCATCGGATTGTTAAGGAAATCCTCATAGGAAAGACGAATACCTTCCTCAAGCTCGGTCTTATAGGTCCAGCCGAGCGCGGTTGCCTTGCTTACGTCAAGTAGCTTTCGCGGCGTACCGTTGGGCTTGCTTGTATCCCAGTTAATCTTGCCCTCATAGCCGATTACCTTTGCGACAAGCTCGGTAAGCTCGCGAATGGTGAGCTCCTTGCCTGTACCTGCGTTTACGGTCTCGTCGCCTGAATAGTTGTTCATCAGGAAAACGCAGAGATTAGCAAGATCGTCAACATATAAAAACTCTCTTAGCGGAGAACCGTCGCCCCAGCAGGTAACCTCGGGCAGACCGTTAACCTTAGCCTCGTGGAAACGGCGGATAAGTGCGGGGAGCACATGGCTGTGGGTCGGGTGGTAGTTATCGTTAGGTCCGTAAAGATTTGTCGGCATTACCGAAATATAGTCTGTTCCGTACTGCTTGTTCAAAAATTCGCAGTATTTAAGCCCCGAAATTTTAGCCAGCGCATACGCTTCGTTGGTCTTTTCAAGCTCGGAGGTCAAAAGGCAGGACTCGGGCATCGGCTGAGGCGCCATACGCGGATAAATACAGGAGCTGCCCAAAAATTCAAGCTTCTTACAGCCGTTCTGCCACGCGCTGTGAATAACGTTCATTTCGAGAATCATATTATCGTACATAAAATCGGCAAGCGCGCTCTGGTTAGCGATAATTCCGCCCACCTTTGCCGCGGCGAGGAAAACATACTCGGGTTTTTCCTCTGCAAAAAATTTCTCAACCTCGTCCTGTCTGCACAGGTCAAGCTCCTTGTGCGTGCGGGTGATTATATTGGTGTAGCCCTGACGTTCAAGCTCGCGCACAATGGCGGAGCCCACCATTCCCCTGTGACCTGCGACATATATTTTTGCGTTTTTCTCCATCATAATATCAGTCTTCCTTCGTGAATTTGCAATTACTGCGCGGCCTTCATAGCCTTTTCCTGCTTGGCGAGCTTTCTGTCGTGCTTCGCCATAAGCTCAACCAATTCCTCGTAGGTTGTCTTCTGCGGATTCCAGCCCAAAACAGTCTTTGCCTTGGTGGGGTCGCCCCAAAGGTTGTCAACGTCGGTGGGACGGAACCACTGCGGATTTACGCAAACCAGCATTTTGCCGGTGGCGACGTCATAGCCCTTTTCGTCAATGCCGCTTCCCTCCCAGCGCAGGGTGATTCCGTTGGCGGCAAATGCCTTTTCGGTAAAGTCGCGTACCGTGTGCTGAACGCCCGTCGCGATAACGAAGTCCTCGGGTGTGTCGTGCTGAAGAATAAGCCACATACACTCAACGTAATCCTTAGCATAGCCCCAGTCGCGCAGGGAGTCCATATTACCGAGCTCCAGATGATCCTGAAGTCCCTCGGCGATACGTCCCGCCGCAAGGGTGATTTTGCGGGTAACAAAGTTTTCACCGCGGCGCTCCGATTCGTGATTGAATAAAATACCGTTTACCGCGAACATACCGTACGCCTCACGGTATTCCTTGGTAATCCAAAATCCGTACTGCTTAGCAACAGCATAGGGGCTGTAGGGGTGGAAGGGAGTGGTCTCTCTCTGCGGAACCTCCTCAACCTTGCCGTAAAGCTCGGAGGTGGAAGCCTGATAAATCTTGGTTTTTTCGGTGAGTCCGAGAATACGAACCGCCTCTAAAATACGCAGTACGCCGATAGCGTCCACGTCGCCCGAGTACTCAGGCACGTCAAAGGAAACCTGAACATGGCTCTGTGCCGCAAGGTTATAAATCTCGTCGGGCTTAACAAGTCCGATAATGCGAACGAGGGAGGAGCTGTCGCTCAAATCTCCGTCGTGAAGCGTAATTTTGTCAATAATATGGTCAATGCGCGCCGTGTTTGAAATGGACGCACGGCGGGTGATGCCGTGAACCTCGTAGCCCTTTTCAAGGAGAAACTCCGCAAGATAAGAGCCGTCCTGACCCGTGATGCCGGTAATCAATGCTTTTTTCATTCTCTTTACCCTCCGCTGAATATTAAAAAATTTACTAAACGCCGCCATTTTGCGCGGCTGTTATCACTATTTTACCAACAAAAAAGCCGCGTTTCAACCAATAAACGCGACTTATATTAGCACGATATTGACTTTTTGTTTCCACACTTCCAAGCCATAAAGGAAACGGCTTGAAAATTTTACGATAAACCGTATTGCCTTTACCACAGCTTCCTAAACTCACTGGGGCTTAAGCCCTCAAGCTTTTTGAACACACGGCTGAAATAGTTTAAATCGCCTATTCCGCATTCGGCGGCAATTTCCT